>CAZUKI010000011.1:13396-18449 GCA_964620785.1 uncultured Aestuariivirga sp. | reverse complement strand
GCCGACGAGCCCACCGGCAACCTCGACTCGGCACGAAGCCACGACATCATGCGCCTGCTGAAATCCTTCAACGAGGAACGCGGCCTCACCATATTGATGGTGACGCATGAACCTGACATGGCCGAATATGCCGGCCGCCAGATCCATTTTGCCGATGGCCGCACCGTGCAGCCGAAAGCGAAGGCCGCCTGATGCTGTGGGATTCAGTCAAGCTGGCGCTGCGCACCATCAGACGCAATGTCCTGCGCTCCTTCCTCACCCTGCTCGGCATCGTCATCGGTGTTGCCTCGGTGATCGCCCTTGTGACCCTTGGACAGGGCACCACCAGCAAGGTGACCGCCGACCTCGCCAAGCTCGGCTCCAACATGCTGATCGCCAGGCCAGGCGCCCCGACACCCGGCCCTCCCGGCGGGCAGACCAGCCGCAGCTTTGATGCCAAGGACGTCGACAGCCTGCGTGCCGGCCTGCGCAACATCAGGGGTGTTGCCCCATCCGCCGACAAGCAGGTGACGGCGATCAGCGGCACGGCCTCGACCGATACCTCGGCGACCGGAACCGAACCTGACTTCTTTGCGGTGCAGGACTGGAGCTTTGCCGAAGGCGGTCCCTTCAGCGATGCCGATACCCGTGCTGGCGCCGCCTCCTGCGTGATCGGTGAAACTGTGCGCAGCGACCTTTTTGGCAGCTTGCCGGCGGTTGGCGCCACGATCCGCGTCGGCAGCATTCCCTGCGACGTCGTCGGCGTGTTGGCGGCCAAGGGCCAGTCCGCCTTCGGTTCCGACCAGGACAGCACCATCGTCATGCCGCTGCGCACCTTCCAGCGCCGCATCGCCGGCAACACGCGGATCGCCACCATCGCGGTTTCAACCCAGACCGCTGAAGACCTTCCTACCGTGCAGTCCGCCATGCAGTCGATCCTGCGCGAAACCCGCCACGTGCGCGAAGGCGAAGAGGACGACTTCACGGTTCGCGACATGACCCAGCTTGCCGCCACACTCACCTCGACCTCGACAGTCATGACCGGGCTTCTCGGTGCCGTTGCCGCTGTGAGCCTTCTCGTCGGCGGCATTGGCATCATGAACATCATGCTCGTCTCGGTTGCCGAACGGACCCGCGAGATCGGCGTCAGGCTGGCGATCGGCGCGCTCGCCTCACAGGTGCTGGCGCAATTCCTTGTCGAGGCCGTGGTGCTCTGCCTGCTCGGTGGTCTTGTTGGCGTGGCGCTTGGTCTTGGCATTGCCGCAACCGGGGCGGCGCTGCTCTCGATACCGCTTGCCATCCAGCCAGCGGTGATCGCTCTCGCCTTCGCCTTTTCTGGCGCAATCGGCCTTGTCTTCGGCTTTTTCCCGGCGCGGCGTGCTGCAAACCTCGATCCGATCGAGGCGCTGCGCCACGAATAGGCTCAGTCGAGGGCGTGGATGAGTTGCTGCGTCGGATAGCTGTCAGCGGCAAGCCCCAGCTTCTTCTGCACATCCTTCACGGCAGCGCGCGTGCCCTTGCCGATCTTGCCATCCGCCTCGCCGACATCATAACCCTTCTGCGTCAGGTGCTTCTGCAGCGAGACGATGTCTTCATAGCTCAGCGGATCAACCGGACCGCGGCCCTTCCCGACGGCTGGTGCACCGGCGATCCGGGTTGCCAGATAGGCAGCCGTCGTCGAATAGATCAGGCTTTCGTTCCACTTGAGGTATGAGGTCGTGAAGTTGTGATAGGCCAGGAAGGCCGGGCCGTTCTTGCCCATGGGAAGAAGCAGCGAGGCCGGGAAAGCATCGGCCTTGATGGCCTTGCCCGAAGCCGCCTTGACGCCCCAGGCCGCCCACTGTTTGCGCGGATGGTCGATGGCGATATCGGCCTGGTCCCACGGCAGTTCCGCCGGGACCTTGACTTCCTGCAGCCACGGCTGGTTCGGCTGCCAGCCATGCTTGCGCAGCAGGTTGGCGGTTGAGGCGATGACATCGGGCACGCTTTGCACCAGGTCACGGCGGCCATCGCCATCAAAATCCACGGCACTTTCATTATAGTCATAGGCCATGAACTGCGTCTGGCCGATCTCGCCGGCCCAGGCACCCTTCATTTCCTCAAAGGTCATGTCGCCGGAATCGAGAAGTTGCAGCGCTGCAATGAGTTGCGGCCTGAATTTTTCAGGCCGGCGGCAGTCCCAGGCCAAAGTGGCGATGGACTGGATGGTCGGAGACTTGCCGAGGAAGCCGCCGAAATCCGTCTCGAGTGCCCAGAACGCCGTAATCACCGGAGCCGGCACGCCATACTTTTCCTGCACGGCATCGAACACATTCTTGTAGCGTTCGATCATCTGCTTGCCCTTCTCGATGCGCGCCGATGTGGCCATGCGCGCCTGGAAGGTCAGGAAATCCTGCGAGAAGACGTTCTGCGCCCGGTCCCTCTTGATGATGGCGGGATCATACTTGATCCGGTCGAGGGCGCCGATGGACGCTTTGCTGACACCTTCCGCCGCTGCCTGTTTCTTCACGCCGGCAATGAACTGCTTGAAGCCGTCACCCGTGTCGCCACAGGTTTCCGCCATGGCGGGCGCTGCGCCGAACATCAGAAGTGTTGCCAGGAGAGCGAGGTGTTTTTGCATCATGTGTCCGCCGTTGTTGAGCTTCAGCCTGCCTAGATTTCGGATTTGGCCATTTTGAGGCCACGGTTGTGCCGGGGGTTTTCGCCGCTCTGTCCAGATTCGGCAATATGACGGAGAAAAGGGCCGCGCTTGCGCACGGCCCTTCCCCGGATCTCCGGCCACACCGGTCCGCACTGAAATGACGCATCATGATGGACCGGGGGTGATGCCACCACAATGCAAGCGCAGGCCATGTGTCTGCCGGAGTCCTAGCTGCTGAGAATCCACCCGCAATCGCAGTCCCCGCTGCGGGCTCATGGCACAATGATAACGCAGGCATGTGAAATTGCAATTTCACCTGCGACAAAGTTTTGTCAGCGGCGATGCATCTAGTGGTTGAGATGAGCCTTGAGGCGGGACAGCAGGCCATCGAGGGCCGGAGATTTCTGCCGCACCGCCAGGACCGCACAGGATTTGAGCAGCACGCCATCATCCAGCACGCGCAGGTGATTGGCGGCAAGCGTGGCCCCCGTGGTGGTGATATCGACGATGAGTTCCGCCGATCCGGCAGCCGGAGCACCCTCCGTGGCCCCGGCGCTTTCGACGATGCGATAGCCGGTCACACCTTTTTCGGCAAAGAAACGCCGCGTCAGGTTGCGGTACTTGGTGGCCACCCGCAGGCGCCGCCCATGGGCCCGGTAGAATTGCTCGGCAACCTCATGGATATCCGCCATCGAAGCCACATCGAGCCAGCAGGCTGGCACCGCCACCACCACATCGGCAGGCCCGAAAGGCAGGCGCAGCGCGATCGCAACGCTTTCATCAGTTGGAGCAATGGTCTCGCGCAGCAGGTCCTCACCGGTGACCCCGGCATCGATCTTGCCCTCGCGCAGTTGCTGGGCGATCTCCGAGGCCGACAGGAAGGCAACGCTGATGCCGGGCAGGCCCGAAAGCGCCCCGCGATAGCCGCGGTCGGTGCCGGCCCGCGTGATGGCCGCACCTGCCGCCTCCAGAAGCGAAGCTGTCGCCTCCATGAGCCGGCCCTTGGACGGAATGGCAAGCACCGCACTCATGGCAACACCGCCTTGACGCGCTCAGTGTGGATGGCTGAGCCCACCGCCGGAATGCGGGTAGGCGCACCAAGGTCCGCGAGAAGATCGTCATAACGGCCACCACCCGCCACAGTGACCGGCTGGTTGCGCGCCTCGACGTCCACCTGGAAGACAAGGCCCGTATAATATTCAAGCTCGCGCCCGAACCCGGCGCTGAAGTGAAAACGGCTGGGGTTGAGGCCTTGGTCCTCGAGTGCGGCGATGCGCTGTTCGAAACGGCCTGTGGCTTCTGCAAAGGCCGGTCCGGCAGCCACACCCCGGAAGGAAGCCATCACCTCCCCGAGCGGACCTGAGATGGCGAGATAGCGCTCGATGCCCGCAAGTTGCGCGGTTGAGATGGGCTCTTCGGACCTGTCGGCCAGCTTTTCCGCAAGCCGCTGGGCAATGTCATCGACGCTGCGATCCGTCACCAGGCGAAGCTCCGCCGCAGCAAGCATGGCCTCGACAGCCTCCGGCGCATTCTTTCCGGCAATGCCGTCCACATAGGCCGAAACACTTGTCTTCTTCTGGGCCGGAGGCTTTGCGAAATTGTCGAGCAGCGCATGAAAGGCCTGTGGCCGCCAGAACTGGTGGCGAAGCCTCCTGCGCCAGCGCGCCGGCATCGGGCTGTCCTCGATGAGGGCATTGAACAGGCCAAGGTCACCGATCGTCACCTTGAGCTTTGAAAGTCCCGCCGCCTCGAGCGCCGAAAGCGTGAGCTTGATGACGCGCGCCTCCGCCGCGACCGGATCGGCGCCGCCGAACCATTCCAGCCCGGCCTGGTTGAACTCCTGCGGGCTGAGCGCCTCATCGGGAAAGCGGAAGGCCGTGCCGAGGTAGCAGTAGCGCTTTTCGGCAGCCGGATTTGCGGCTGAATTGAGATGGTAGCGGCAGGCCGGCACCGTGAGGTCGGGCCTGAGGCACAGCTCATTGCCGTCCGGATCATTGAACACAAACGTCCGTGCACGGATGTCTTCGCCGGAACGCTCAAGGAAAATGTCGGCGGGCTGGATGATGTCGGGAGCAATATGCTCGAAGCCACCGCGCTCGAACACCGCCATGATGGCGGCGTTCTGGCGGGCCAGCGCCTCTCGTTCCGATGACGACCGTCCGGGCATTATCCCAGCATCTTCTTCACTTGGGCAACAAGATCGGCCTCAGGCACTGAAACCTGGGCCAGCCGCTGCGAGGCATATTCCTCGCGCGAGGCAATATTGGCGGCAAGCTCCGCACCGAGGCGCAGATCCTTGATCTGGACCTCGCCCTTTGCCTTCTCGTCGCTGCCCTGGATGATGACCAGCGGGCTGCCGCGCTTGTCGGCATATTTCATCTGGGCCTTCATGCCGGCGGTGCCGACATACATTTCCGCACGCAGGCCAGCACC
>CAZUKI010000011.1:7603-13296 GCA_964620785.1 uncultured Aestuariivirga sp. | reverse complement strand
TTGCCGTCCTCGTCCTTCGTCTCCATCAGGAGTTCACATTCGAAGACAGGGCCTGTGTAATATTCCAGGCCGCGAACCACCGATGAGTCATAGCGCACGCGTGCCGCGTCATATCCGGCCGACTTGAACAGCGCCTGCATGGCTTCGAGGTCGCGCAAGCCATCCTCGCCGGTCTTGCTGCCACTCACGAATTTGGGGTCAAGCACGGGAGAAGTCGCAAATGCGAGACTTCCTTCAATCTGCCTGTCATTGAGGCCTGCGCCCTTGGTGAAGTCGCCACTTTCATCCTTGCGGCCCTTGCCGAGCAGTTCCGCAACGCCCTGCTTGCCGAGCCTGTCCAGCTTGTCGAGGGCGCGAAGCCAGGTGAGTTTCACGTCTTCGCCGATGCCGTAACTTTCGGTGAAACCGTCGAGCAGCTTGCGGCTGTTGAATTTCATCACATACTGGCCGCGCGGAATGCCCAGCGCCTCCATGGTGTCGGCGGCCATCATGCACACCTCGGCGTCGGCGGCCGGATTGGCGCTGCCCACCGTGTCGGCGTCGAACTGCATGAACTGGCGGAAGCGCCCCGGCCCCGGCTTTTCATTGCGGAAGACCCAGCCCTGCCGGTAGCTGCGATAGGGCGTCGGCAATTGCCCCTGGGTGTTCTCCGCCACGAAACGGGCGAGCGGTGCTGTCAGGTCATAGCGCAGCGAAAGCCATTGCTCGTCGTCATCCTGGAAGGAAAAGACCCCTGCATTGGGCCGGTCCTGGTCGGGCAGGAATTTGCCGAGCGCGTCGGTATATTCCACGAAAGGCTGTTCCACCGGCTCGAAGCCATAGGACTCATAGACCTGCTGGATGGTCGCCAGCATGGCCCGCACGCCGCGGATCTCGTCGGCATCAATATCCCGGAAGCCCTTGGCGACGCGCGCCTTCGGGCGGATTGGCTTCTTCTCGCTCATGGCCGCGGCTCTTAAGGGAAGTCAGCCGCAGTGTGAAGGGCGCTCACCTGTCGCGCTTCACCACCTGCCGCTGCACCCCGAGCCCGTCGATGCCGACGACCATCCGGTCGCCTTCCTTGAGGAAGCGCTGCGGCTTCATGCCCATGCCGACGCCGGGAGGCGTGCCCGTGGTGATGATGTCGCCGGGCAACAGGGTAAAGAACTGGGAAAGATAGGAGACGATGAAGGCAACGCCGTAAACCATGGTCTTGGTCGTGCCGTTCTGGACCTTCTCGCCATTGAGCTCAAGCCAGAGATTAAGGTTCTGCGGGTCCTTGACCTCGTCGCGCGTGACAAGCCAAGGGCCAACGGGCCCAAAGGTGTCGTAGGACTTGCCCTTGGTCCACTGCCCGGAACGCTCCGCCTGGAATTCGCGCTCCGACAGGTCATTGATGGTGCAATAGCCCGCCACATGCTTGAGCGCGTCGGCTTCCTTGATGTTCTTGGCGCGCCTGCCGATGATCACGCCGAGTTCCACCTCCCAGTCCGACTTCTGCGACTTGGGCGGGATGGTGACGACGTCATTGGGGCCGGAAAGGCAGGAGACCTGCTTGGTGAAAACCACGGGCTCCGGCGGCACCTTCATGCCGCTCTCGGCGGCGTGGTCGGAATAATTGAGGCCGATCGCAATGAACTTCTGCGGATTGGCGATGCAGGCACCGATGCGCGGCTTGCCCGGAACCACCGGAAGCTTCGCAATGTTGGCCTTCTTGATCTTGGCAAGGCCGGCGGGCGAAATGGCCTCGCCGTCAATGTCCTTGACGATGCGGGCGAGGCTCCTGATCTTGCCATCCCTGTCGAGGATGCCGGGTTTTTCCTTGCCCTTGGGGCCGTAGCGCAAAAGCTTCATGTGGTCCTAATCCCATTGCAGCGCCGACGGATGCCAGCGCGGTTGAAATCCGCGCGCCAAAATGGCGATGATTGATGGCGCTGTCAAAACTTTCTCACGCATGGCGGCATTGAAAGTGGCCGCCGCCGTGTAGCCTCCGAAGGACCAGCGCAGCAGGTGCTGGCCGCGCTTTGCGAAGAACGCGCCGTCCCGTTCCAGCATGGCGCCATCGGGCAATCCCGCCACCGGCAGGACGAGCGGTTCGGCACGGCGCTCGCCATGCAGTCTGTCATCGAAGACGCTGGCCCGTTCCCCGGCAAGGAAGGCCGTGGCCTCGCTCCGCCGGCAATAGAAACAGGGCCGGTGCCCGGCCGCCAGCGCCGTCACCTCGTCGAGAAAGAACAGCGAGGTATAGCCCTTGCCCATCGCCTCGTGGTGCTTGCCCTTGTAGTGAAGTTCGCAGCAGATCCAGTGCTGGCTCGCCCAGCGGCGGTGGCCAAGCGTCTTGTCATCGCGGTGAAACCTGCCGCCGCGGTTGCCCAGCATGGTGCCGCGTTCCGGCACCGCATGGAGGCTACCGTCTGGCGCGACGCGGTTTTGCAGCGGCACGGTCGGGCCCCGGCAGCACGAAGGGAAGCGTTGCCGGCATCAGCAAATTGTGCCGCCCCACCTTGGTCACATCGCGCTCGCCGCACAGCGCCAGGGTCGTATCGAGTTCGCTGCGGATGATTTCGAGCGCGCGGGTGACGCCTGCCTCGCCGGCGGCACCCAGACCATAGATGAAGGCGCGCCCCACGAAGGTGCCCTTGGCGCCCATGGCCATCGCCTTCAGCACATCCATGCCGGTGCGGATGCCACTGTCGAAATAGACGTCCGTGCTGGCCCCCACCGCATCGACGATTGGCGCCAGCATGTCGATTGTTGCCGGCGCGCCGTCAAGCTGGCGGCCGCCATGGTTCGAGACGATGATGCCGTCACTGCCGAGCTTGGCGGCGATCTTGGCGTCTTCCACGTCATTGACGCCCTTGAGCAGCAGCTTGCCGCCCCATTCCTTGCGGATGAACTCGACCGACGACCAGTCCAGCGTCTGGTCGAACTGGTGGTTGGCCCAGTGCGAGAGGTCAGCCAGGTTTCCCACGTCCTTGACGTGCCCCATGATGTTGCCGAACTGGCGGTTCCTGGTGCCGAGCATACCCATGCACCATGCTGGTTTCGTCATCATGTTGATGAGGTTTGGCAGCGTGATGCGCGGCGGCGTGGACAGGCCGTTGCGGATGTCCTTGTGGCGCTGGCCGAGAATCTGCAGGTCAAGCGTCAGCACCAGTGCCGAGCATTTCGCGGCCTTGGCGCGCTGGATGAGGTCTTTCACGAAGCCCCGGTCATTCATGACATAGAGCTGGAACCAGAAGGGCTTCGAGACATGCTTGGCCACTTCCTCGAGCGAGCACACGCTCATGGTGGACAGTGTGAAGGGAACCCCGAATTTCTGTGCCGCGCGGCAGGCAAGGATTTCACCATCGGCATGCTGCATACCGGTCGAGCCGACCGGTGCCAGCGCCACCGGCATGGCGACGTCCTCGCCCAGCATTTTCGTGGCAAGGTTTCGCCCCGAGATGTTGCGGGCCACGCGCTGCCGCAACTTGTATTTCGCAAAGGCCTCGGAATTGTCCACGAAGGTCGAGGTCGTGTAGGAACCGGTTTCGCAATAATCGTAAAACATCTTCGGCACGCGGCGCTCATAGATGCTGCGAAGATCGTCGATCGAGGGGGCCTTGTCTGGTGTCATGATCGGCAGGCAATAGCCCGTCAGCTACGGCATGGCAATTGACCAGCCATGCATGTTTCCGGCCCCCGCACACACCTTGCCGGCATGGCATCTCATTGGCGCCGCGCCGGACACTCACTTCAGACGCTGCACATGGCGTTCCCCAAGGCTCTCCGCAGCGCCCTCTGGTTGAGTGAGGATTTGCGCCCTGAACTTTGCGGGGCTGACTCTCCAAGACCAAAATGCGAATCCTTAATTGTTTCATGGAGTTCCAAGTCCTGGAGGCATGGCTCTGCGCGTTCGCGCGTCGGAGATATTTTCAATGTCGGCCGCTCGCAATGCGGGCAGCGTGATGGCTGGTGGCAGTCGGGCGTGGATTTTACGGAAGCAGCCGACAAGGAAGCTGTTTATGGTCCACCGTCGCCACGGCATGCGTCAGGTTTCACGTTCCGGTGCTTATGGTGTATCCATGCCCCGGGCGAAATTGCGAATCCTGAGTCAGCTTCAAAGTTAGGGACAGGCGCAAATGACGGCACACATTCCGGTCACCAACCCTCCGCCGAGAGAACTGGCAGACATCGCAGATGGACGCTGGTATGAGTGTGTCGCGCCCGAGTTCGAGGCACTGCGCGATGTCGCGCGCCATGCATGTTGGCGACACGCCACAATGGACCCGAAATTGCGCGGTGCTTGTGCTCCGGAGCTTGCAGCGCTTTTCGCCGCCATTGGTGACTCGGTGTTGATCGAGGCCCCGTTTTACGTCTCGTATGGCCGGAACCTCGCACTGGCCGATGGTGCGTTCATAAATTCCAACTGCGTCGTCATCGATTCCGCACCGGTCCGGATTGGACGAAACACAATGTTGGGACCCATGGTGCAGATCTATTGTGCAGACCACGCCCATGGATTGGAGGAGCGCCGCCGCGGCCTGGAGCGCGCGCTGCCGGTCACGATCGGCGATGACGTGTGGATAGGCGGCGGCGCGATCATCCTGCCCGGAGTGACTGTTGGAGATGGCGCCATCGTCGGCGCTGGCGCAGTTGTCACGCGCGACGTTGCTCCTGGTGCGCGAGTAGTGGGCAGTCCGGCGCGACCGATCTGATGCTCTCAAAGCGGGCATCTGGCGCCTCACCAAAACCACGAGCCCCATGTCGCGCAGGAAGCAGCCAAGGGGAATGGCACTGCCTGCTGCTTGGTTTCAGGGTATCACGCGCCCTAACGGCTTTGCGGAATATGAGACACCACGATTGCTGCCCGTTGGAAGGTTGGCGATTCCGCGCCGGCGCTTGCCAGGATGCAAAACGGCGTTTTGCATTATGGCTGCGGTGCCAAGTGGTACCTGACGATCAGTGCCTTGCGCTGAACAGACTTCATTGAAGCCCAGCGGAACCCCGCGACAATTGGTCATGAGCCGTCTTTCAGCCAACGCATTGAAATGAATGGTACCGCCTCCCCGGCTCGAACGGGGGACCCCCAGATCCACAATCTGGTGCTCTAACCAACTGAGCTAAGGCGGCACAATCTGCGGACAATTGTCCCCAAAGGCCATTTCCGCCACTCCCTAGTCGATTGTTGAAGACTGTGCAATCCACCCCATGAATTGCGGGGAACGAGCCGCCCATTGTCGCACCCTTCCAACACCTTAGCCACGTCCGCTGCCTCAGCATGGCCCCATTCGGGGTTAAGGAAAGATGGACGGCGGCAGGCAAACTCGTTTAGCTTGTCCCGGGGCCAGCAGCGGCTGCGGGTACACTATCAGAAGGCCAACAATCCATGAGCAGACGGGGAATATGTCCGCCGAAGTGAAGCCGAGTCTTGAGGACCTGCGGCAGGTCCAGCGTCCGGCATGGCTGTGGGACGCGGAACGCAAGCGCATTGTATGGGCCAATGAGCGGGGCATGAAGGCATTTGCTTGCAACACGCTCTTCGAGCTTGTGAACCGGCCGTTCGATGCGCGCGATCCCGGCGTGGAGCGTCTGGCGGCATTGTCCGCAGACCTGTCCTGGGGCCAGCACCGCAAGGCACTTCTGCATTTGCCGTCAACCGGCACCTCCGTGCCGTTTGCCTGCGACATCTATGTTCATGCCCTGGCAGATGGCAGGCAGGGGCTACTCGC
>CAZUKI010000011.1:0-7503 GCA_964620785.1 uncultured Aestuariivirga sp. | reverse complement strand
CTCTTTGCAACACCGCGGGCGGCATCGCTGCTTGGACATGCAACAGTCGCGGCTGTCCTTGCTGATACCGCCATGCTCGCCGATCTCCACGCCGTACCAACGGGCCTCAGCCTTGTTGTTGAGGCGCAACGGCCCGATGCCGCGCCGCTGCTCGTCTCGCGCCACGCATTGCCGTGGCAGAACGGCCCCGCCGAACAGTTTTCACTGAGGCCGCTGGCACGTATGGCTGCGGCCCCACCGCTTGAGGTCGCAAAACCCGCAGCAACTCCGCCGATGCCTGCTGCCACCAGCAATCAGGCGCCACCGCCAGCCGAACCAATTGCAGCGCCAGCACCCGCTCCCGCGCAGGCTTCTGCTCCTCAGCCGCCACCCGCGCCTCAACCGGCACCTGCCCCTCAACCGGCGCCGCCCACCGTGGCCAGGCAACAGACTGCCGCTCCGGCGACTGTCGCAACATCTGCCGACGCCGTGGACCTCGACGAGTTGAAGGCAATCCTCGATGTGGCCTCGGATGGCATCGTGACCCTCGGCAAGAACGGCGACATCCTCAGCCTCAGTGCCGCCGCCGAGGCCATGTTTGGCGTCAGTGCGGGTGAAGCAATCGGCCGGCCGCTGGCCGACATGCTGCACCCCGAAAGCCGCCGCGCCTTCCAGGACTATCTCTCCGGCCTCAAGAACCGCGGCCTTGCCGCCGTCTTCAATGATGGCCGCGAAATGCTGGCGACAAATGCCCAGGGCGGCCTCGTTCCGCTCTTCATGACCATTGGCACCGTGCAATCGCCGCACTCGCGCGCCAGTTTTTGCGTCGTGATGCGCGACCTCACCTCCTGGAAGCGCACCGAAAACGACCTCATCCAGTCCCGCGACATGGCGCTTGAATCGAGCCGCCAGAAATCCGAGTTCCTGGCCCGCATCAGCCATGAATTGCGCACGCCACTCAATGCCATCCTGGGATTTTCCGAAGTCATGCGCACCCAGCGTTTCGGTCCCATGGGTAATGACAAGTATCTTGCCTATGCAAACGACATCCACGCCAGCGGCAACCACCTGCTCTCGGTGGTCGGCGACCTGCTCGATCTCTCGCGCATCGAGGCCGGCAAGCTCGATCTTGATTTCATGGCCGTGAGCATCGAGGAAGTCGTCGACTATGCCTTCAACCTCCTGCGCGAGGAGGCGGGCGCCAGCGGCATCATCCTGCGCAAGTCACTGCCTGCGGATCTCCCCAATGTGGTGGCGGACCTGAAGACGCTGCGCCAGGTGCTGATCAACCTTGTCTCCAATGCCATCAAATATTCCAATGCGGGCAGCGAGGTGCTTGTCTCGGCTGCCCTTGCCGAGAGCGGCGCACTGACCTTGCGCATCAAGGACACGGGGATCGGCATGTCTGCCGGAGAACTTGAGGAAGTCCTGAAGCCCTATGGCCGCGTTGACAATCCCGCGCGCCAGCGCCCGGGCACCGGCCTTGGCCTGCCGCTGACAAAATCCCTCGTCGAGGCCAATCGCGCAAGATTTGCCATCAGTTCCGAAAGCGGCCGCGGCACCCTCGTGGAAGTTTCCTTTCCGGGACCGCGTGTCCTTGCAAGCTAGCGCGTGCCATGGCCATTCCCAGCGCGGCTGACCAGCAGTCACGTGCCGGCACAGTAAAGGACCCGCAGCCGGGGCTCTGGATTACCGGCATCGTCGCCCTTCCCATGGCGCTTCCCATTGTCACCATCTTGGTGCTGGCCTTCGGCGGCGGATGGGACAATTGGCGCGAGGCATTCAACGGCACGCTTTTGCCCCTTACCCTCAACACGCTGCTCCTCTGTGCCGGAACTGGCGCGCTCTCGCTTGTGCTCGGCATCACCTCGGCCTGGCTCGTCGGCTTCTTCACCTTCCCGCTCCGGAAACCGCTGACATGGCTCGCCTTCCTGCCCATCGCCATGCCCGGCTACATCGTGTCCTTCATCTACGTGGATTACCTCACCTACTCCGGTCCCCTGCAGACGGCGCTCCGCCGTGCCTTCGGCTGGACGTCGCCACAGGACTACACTTTCCCCGAGATCCGCTCGCTGCCGGGAGCGATCATCGTCATGAGCCTCGTCCTCTATCCCTATATCTATCTCGCGGGCCGTGCTGCCTTCGCCCGCCAGCCCATCAACCAGATTCTCGTCGCCCGCACCCTGGGCCGCCGCCACTGGGACATTTTCCGCAGGATCGTGCTGCCCCAGGCGCGGCCGGCGCTGGCCGCCGGACTTGCCCTCGTGATCATGGAATGCCTCAACGATGTCGGCGCCATGACTTTCTTCGGCGTCCGGACCTACACCATCGCCATCTACTCGACCTGGCTTGATCAAGGCAGCATCGGCGGCGCGGCGGCCCTCGCCACAGTGATGATCGCCGCCGCGATGGGCCTCGTCTATCTCGAGCGCTGGGCCCGCACCCGCGACAGGCTTCCGCGCACCCAGCACCCTGACTCAGCCCATGAACGGCAAAGGCTGACTGGCGCACGCGGTTGGGCAGCGACCGTTGCGGTCTTTCTCCCGGTGCTTTTCGGCTTCTTTCTGCCGATGGCCTTGCTGTTCGGCCACGGCTTCCGCCGCTTCACCTCCTCGCGCTGGGCTGACCTCGTCCCCGCCGCCGGAAACTCCATCCTGCTTGCCGTCGTCGCTGCGGCCATCGCGGTAATCCTTGCCGTGGCGCTGGGCCATGCCAAGCGCCGTTCCAACTCTGTGACCCTGGAAGGCGCTACATTCCTTGCCAACACCGGCTATGCCATCCCGGGAACGGTCCTCGCCATTGGCATCATTGTGCCCTTTGGTCTTGCCGATCACTTCTTCAATGGCCTCTCGCAGCAGCTTTTCGGCATCAAGACCGGGCTGCTCCTGTCAGGAACGATCCTCGCTCTGATCTTTGCCTATGTTGCCCGCTTCCTGATCTCCGCGACCGGCATGGTGGACGCCGGCTTCGAGCGTATTCCAAGATCGATCGACCATGCCGCCAGCACGCTGGGCCGCACGCCCGCCGGCGTTCTCACCGCCATTCATCTTCCCATGCTTGCTCCGGCCCTGTTTGCCGGCGCGCTGCTGGTTTTCGTCGATGCCATGAAAGAACTTCCGGCAACGCTGCTGCTGCGCCCCTTCAATTTCGAGACGCTTGCCAGCCAGGTCTTCATCTTCGCTTCACTCGGGCAGATCGAGGAGGCGGCACTGCCCTCGATGATCATCGTCCTTGCCGGCCTCATTCCCGTCATTGTCCTGATGCGAAGTTTCCGCCAGCCCCGCAGCCGCCGATTTCAACGCCTTGAAAGTGCCTCATAAAACGGCATAGAAGGATCATGTCGAGTACCGGATTGAGCACCACGAAGATTGATAGGAAGCGCATTGCGCTCTGGGCCCTTGGCGCTATCGCGGTGCTTCTCGCCCTCTCCGCCCTCTGGTTGATGCTGCTGCCTGGCAAGCTTGCCACCTCTCTCGCTGATGCCCTCGAGGACGATACCGGTCTCGGCGTTGCCGTCACCGGTCCATCTTCCATCTCCGCCAATGGCAATGGCTTTGACATCCGCTTTGCCAAGGTGCGCATGGCGAGCCCAAGCGCCAGCGGTGGATTGCTGATCGACATTGACGAACTGACCATGCCGCTGAAGTCGAGCGTCATGCTGGGCGCCATGACCACGCTGGGCAGCGCCCGCGCCAATGGCGCCATGATCAACCTCGATGTCAGCCAACCGCTCAATTCCGACTCGGCTGGCGGCAAGACCGATGCATCGGCCACCGCTGAACCCGTCGTACATGCCTTCCGGCTCAGCTTCGAAAACAGCGCCGTGAACCTGTTCGACTCGAAGTCATCCTTCAAGCTGAATATCGCCGACGTCACCGGCATCATCGAGCGCAGCGCCGCAAACGAAGTTCTTCTGCACATGACGGGGATGCTGAACGGCGTCTACACCACGCTGCACATGGAAGCCGATGATGCCACGAGGCTCTTTGCCGAAGGCTCGCCTGCGGACATCGTCCTGTCTTCCGACAGCGGCGAATTGCGCTTCTCGGGGCGCACCGGCTGGGAGCCTGCGCTGGCCATGGATGGGCGCGTCTTCGCCGCAAGCCGCAGGGCGCGGGATATCCTCGGCTGGCTCGGCCTTCCCGCTGCACTTGCGCCTGAAGCCGCCGTCGAGGTGGAAGGAGCGCTCTCCACCAAGGGCCCCGAAGCGAAGCTGCCGTCCTTCAACTGGCGGGTAGGCTCCAATGGCGGCACAGGAACATTGCGGCTTTCACCGGCAACAGAAGGATTGGGCATCGACGGCACGCTCGATGCCCCGGCCCTTGCCTATGCACCGCACTGGTCACGCGCCACGACCGGCGACGACTGGAGCAGCCAGGCTTACCGCTGGCTGCCGCTGCCGCCGCTATCCGGAAAGCTCAGCGTCAGCACCAGGTCGCTGTCCGTTGATGACTGGCGCCTGACCGGGGCCGTTGCGGAGTTCAAATTCGATAACACTGGCGCCAATCTTCACCTGACGGCAGATGATGGCAAGGTCGCTGTCGACGCCTCTGCTTCCCGCAGCACGCCTCCTGATTTTCGCCTCAAGGCAAAACTCGACGAGGCCCCCGCCCGGCAATCGCTTCGTGCCATCGCCGGCCACGGCTGGCTCGATGGCAAGCTGACCCTCGACCTTGACCTCAACGCGCAGGGCAATGATGCCGCCGCCACGGTTTCCAGCCTCAAGGGCAGCACTGCGCTTTCCGTGAAAGAAGGAAAGATCGACGGCTATTCACTGAAAGACCTGCTGGCCTCGGGCGGCAAGGGGTGGCGGTCGGCCCAGGCAGACGTGACCGAGGGATTGAATGCGGCATTCTCCGGACAGGTGAATGACGGCATCCTCGCTCTCGGCAAGAGCCGCATTAAGGCGAAGGATCTCGACTTCTCGGCAAGCGGCGAGGTTGACCTGTTGCGCCGTGCTCTTGACCTCAAGGCAACGCCCGGCGCCGCCAAGGGCGCAACTGCCGCCACCGCCATTTCCGGTTCCTGGCTCGATCCCGAATTCACCGCTGTCACCGCGCAATCAGGCCAGCCGGCAACCAACCAGCCCTCGGCCAATTGACGCGATTGCAGCAGCAGCCCCGCGGGAGCACTATGCCGGCATGATCCGCGTCCAGGAATCGCCATTCTCTGTTGCAGACGAACTTGCTGCCCTCAAGAAGGGCAACAGCGACATCGGTGGCACCGCCATTTTCGTAGGCTCCGTGCGCGACATGAACAATGGCAGGGAAGTCTCGGCCATGACCCTTGAGCACTATCCGGGCATGACGGAAAAAGCGCTGGCCGCAATCGAAGACGAGGCACGCTCACGCTGGCCGCTGGCCGCAAGCCTGATCATTCACCGGATCGGGCGCATGCTGCCGGAAGACGACATCGTCCTGGTGATCTGCTGCTCTGCTCACCGCGAGGCGGCTTTCGATGCCTGCCGCTTTCTCATGGACTGGCTGAAGACCAAGGCGCCCTTCTGGAAACTCGAGGAAGGAAGCGGCACCCCCGAATGGGTGGAGGCGCGCGACAGCGACGAGCAGGCCGCCGCACGATGGGACCGGCGCTAGGTTGAGCCGCACATATTCAAGGACGCGGCCCCTGTGGCGAAGCCTCGTCGATGCCCTTGTCTTTGCTGCGGTGCTGACCGCGGTGGTGTTGCTGCTTGACCGTTTCGGCATGATCGACATCGGCAGCGGAAATGCCAGCGCCAAGGACGGAGACTCGCTCGTGCTCAATGACACGGAAGTCCGCCTCTTCGGCATCGATGCGCCTGAATACAACCAGACCTGCAACGGCAGCGCAGGTGAATACCCCTGCGGGCGCAAGGCCCGAGACGCCCTGCGCGCCCTGCTGCGCAACCGCACCATCTCATGCCGGTCCTTTGAGACCGACCGCTATGGCCGTGCCGTTTCGGTGTGCAAGGATGGCGATCTTGAAATCAACCGCGAGATGGTGCGGCAAGGCTGGGCCGTTGCCTATTTCCGCCACTCGACCGCCTATGCCGCAGCACAAAAGGAAGCGCGTGCCGCACGCCGCGGCATCTGGCAGGGCCGCTTTGAAATGCCGGAAAACTATCGTGCCCGCAACGCCGATTCATTTGCCAGGTAGGTCAAGGCAAAGGGCCTAGACCTTCACGAGGCCATTGCCGTCATTCTCGAAGCAGAGATCAAGCACCCGCTGCAGGTCGGCCGCGCGGCGGAAATCCGGGCTGCCGTTCTGGCCCGAGGCAACCGCGTTGATGAACTTGCGATAGGTCGTTTCAACCGGCTCTGCCTTGACCGAACGCCAGGCGAGCGTGTGCACGTCTTCGCCCGTGCAGGTCCTCAGTTCGGTCCAACCCTCGAAGTGCCTCACCTCGACGGCACCCTTGTCGCCGTGGATGCGCAAATGCAGCTCATTGTCGTGCCCCGTCATGAAGCGCGATGCCTGGATGATGCCGAGCGCCCCATTGGCGAATTCCACTGTCATCACCGCTGAATCATTGGCGTCCAGCGGATATTCGCCGATCCTGTCATCGGGCGCCTTGTGGAAGGTCTTGAGCCGGGGCTGGATCGCCACCGGCATGGCGTCATTGGCGAAAGCCGCAAAGTCGAGGATGTGAATGCCGACATCGCCGAGCACGCCTTTGGAACCATGCTTGTGCGAGAGCCGCCACAGCCACATGGGCATTGTCTTCCAGTCACCCCAGTGCTTACCGACAAGCCAGGACTGACGATAGCTCGCCTCTACATGGCGGATGTTGCCGAGTGTGCCTTCAGTCACCAGCTTTCGCGCATGGTGGATGGCCGCGACATTGCGATATGTAAGGTTCACCATGTTGATGACGCCGGCCTTGGCCGCGGCCTTTGCCATTTCATCGGCAAGGCCAAAGTTTTCGGCGAGCGGCTTTTCGCAGAAGACATGCTTGCCCGCCGCAATGAGCTTCATGGTCGTCGGGTGGTGGATGCCATCTGGCGTGACATTGGCCGCGGCATCGAACTTGCCCCAGGCGATCGCCTTGTCGAGGTCCTCGAAGCTCTCGGCCATGCCGAAGCTCTTGGCAAATTCGGCGGCGCGGCCCGGCACCACGTCACAGGCCGCGACAAGCTCCACCCTCGCATCTTGCGCGAAGGCCTTGGCATGGGCATTCGCCATGTTGCCGGTGCCCAGCACCAGGACTCTGATCTTGCTCATATGCCGTAACCCTCAGCGGAAGCCTTCTTCGCCATAGGCATGAAGGCTCGGTCCCTTGACCTCCAGCGGCACCGGCGCCTTGTCATGGGGCACGTTCGGCGCATCATTGATGGCCTTCCATGCTGGCTGCGGATTATAAGCCCAGCGCGATGCATTGCGGATCACCTGCAACACCTGCGGATTGTGGAAGGTCGGATAGGCCTCATGCCCGGGACGGAAATAGAAAACCTTGCCAGCACCGCGCTGGTAAGTGACGCCCGAGCGGAACACCTCGCCGCCCTCGAACCATGAAATGAAGACCGTCTCGAGAGGCTCTGGAATCGA
>CAZUKI010000010.1:18877-24508 GCA_964620785.1 uncultured Aestuariivirga sp. | reverse complement strand
ACGCAGCCATAGCGCAGGCCATAGAGCTGTGTGAGGCCGCAGGGTTCAAAGCGCGACGGCACGAGCATGGTGTCGGCTCCACCCTGGACGAGATGGCTCAGTCCTTCGTCATAGGCGAATGACACGCCGATGCGGCCCTTGTGCCGCACAGCGGCATCGCGGAAGGCGATCTCAATGGCAGGGTCGCCGGTGCCGACAAGCGCCAGCCGTGCTCCGCTCGCCACCAGCCAGTCCAGATGTTCAGCAAGCAGGTCGAGGCCTTTCTGCCAGGTCAACCTGCTCACCACACCGTGGATGATGCCGTCGCCGCTGTCCAGTCCGAGGCGCTTTTCCAGGGCACGCTTGTTTTCTGCGCGGGCGGCGACGGACTTTGCGGTGTAGGTCCTGGCCAGTGCCTTGTCGGTCTCCGGGTTCCAGGTGTCATCATCGATGCCGTTGACGATGCCGGAAACGACAGCACGGCGTTCGCGCAGCAGGCCATCGAGGCCCATGCCGAACTCTGGCGTTGCGATTTCGTTGGCGTAGGTGGGGCTGACAGTGCTGATACGGTCAGCACTCGCCAAGCCCCCTTTCAGGTAGCTGACGCTGCCGTAGTATTCGACGCCGTCGATGGCATAGGCCGAGGGCGGCAAGCCAAGCTGGCCGAACAGCGATGCCGGGAATGTGCCCTGGAAGGCAATGTTGTGGACGGTGACCACGGTTCCCGGCTTACGTCCGGCAGCATCCGTGTAGCGCACATAGGCGGCGGCCAGGGCGGCCTGCCAGTCATGCAAATGCAGGACATCGACTTTCATGTTGCCGATGCGGCCCAATGCTACATCGGCGGCGATGCGGGACAGCGCGGCGTAACGCTGGGCATTGTCCGGCCAATCCTTGCCGTCGGTGCCGGAGTAGGGGTTTCCAGGCCGGTCGAAGAGATGGGGGGCATCCAGAACCAGGACATCAAGTCCCTTGGCCCGCCCCGCCAGCAGGCGCGCCTCTCCACCGAAAAGACTCTTGTCGGTATGAATGACCTGGTTCTTCTCAAGGGCGTGCATGACCGCCGGGTAGCCCGGCAGCAGCGTCGTCATGGTCACGCCGTGATGCTTGAGTGCTGCCGGAAGTGCCCCGGTGACGTCTGCGAGGCCGCCTGTCTTGACCAGCGGAAAGACTTCGGATGCGACAGAGAGAATCTGCATCAGCCCAACCGGTCGATCATGGGTTTGGTGATCAGCACGACACCGTTTTCGGTGCGGCGAAAGCGCTTGGCATCAAGCTCGGGGTCTTCACCGACGACCAGGCCTTCAGGAATGACAATGTCGGAATCGATGACCACGCGCTTGAGCGAGGCATTGCGTCCGATGGTGACACGCGGCAGGACCACGGCGCCTTCCAGATTGGAGAACGAGTTGACGCGCACACCGGTGAACAGCAGCGTGTCCCTGATGGCGGCACCAGAGACAATGCAACCGCCCGATACGAGCGAGGAGATGGCGACGCCGCGCCGGCCTTCGGTATCGTGCACGAATTTGGCGGGCGGCGTCACCTCTGAGTAGGTCCAGATCGGCCATTCGTGGTCATAAAGATCAAGGGCAGGGACAGTCGCCGTGAGGTCCACGTTGGCCTCCCAGTAGGCATCGACCGTTCCGACATCGCGCCAGTATGGTTCACCTTCCTTGTCGCTCCGGACGCACGATTGCGAGAAGAGATGGGCGATTGCCTTTCCGTTCTTCACGACATAGGGGATGATGTCCTTGCCGAAGTCGCGGCTGGAATTCTTGTCGGCGGCGTCACGGCGCAACAAGCCGGCCAGGAAATCCGTCTCGAAAACGTAGATGCCCATTGATGCAAGTGCCACGTCCGGGTTGCCGGGAATATGCGGTGGGTCCTTGGGCTTTTCGACAAAATCCGTGATCTGCATCTTGTCGTTGATGGCCATCACGCCAAAGCCCGTCGCTTCCTTGCGGGGAACCTCGAGACAGCCCACGGTTACATCGGCATTGGAATTCACATGCTGCTGCAGCATGAGTTCGTAATCCATCTTGTAGATGTGATCACCTGCCAGGATGATGATGAATTTGGGCTTTGATGTGAGAATGATGTCGAGGTTCTGAAAGACCGCGTCGGCCGTTCCAGCATACCACTGGTCCTCTGACACGCGCTGACTTGCCGGCAGAATGTCAAAGCCTTCGTTGCGTTCCGGCCGCAGAAAGTTCCAGCCGCGCTGCATGTGGCGGATGAGGCTGTGGGCTTTGTACTGGGTTGCGACAGCAAAGCGGCGGATGCCTGAGTTCAGGGCGTTTGACAGGGCAAAGTCGATGATGCGCGACTTGCCACCAAAGGGAACGGCGGGCTTGGCGCGACGATCCGTCAATTCCATGAGGCGGCTGCCGCGGCCCCCGGCCAGCACATAGGCCATGGTGTCACGTGAAAGTGGTGCGTGACTCTTTCTCTCGGCCATTTTGTTCTCCCCTCAAACTTTCTTATCATTCCGACATGAAATAAACCGTTGCAAGTGGCGGCAGGGTTAAGCGGGCCGAAGCAGGCTTGCCTGCCACCGGGCCGTTCGCCGCCTCGATGGCACCCATGTTGCCGGCACCGGAGCCCCAATATTGCTGGGCATCCGTGTTCAGGATTTCCCGCCAGCGACCAGATTTGGGGAAGGGCACGACATAGTCGTCGCGCCGCACAGGCGTGAAATTGCTGATGCTGACAATGATCGGGCCGCCGCTGCCGTCATGGCGCGCCCAGGAGAACACGGAATTCTCGGCGTCATCGGCGTTCATCCATTCAAAGCCCTCGGCCTCGCAGTCGCGGGCATGAAGCGCTGGAAGCGAGACATACAACTTGTTCAGGTCGCGCAATACGGACTGGACGCCGCGATGCGATTCATGTTCCAGGAGATTCCAATCAAGGCTTTGCGCGTGGTTCCATTCGGCGCGCTGGGCAAACTCTTGCCCCATGAATAGCAGTTTCTTGCCGGGATAGGCCCACATGAAGGCGTAGAAGGCTCGCAAGGTCGCAAACTTCTGCCAGTCGTCGCCCGACATCTTGGAGAGAAGCGAGCCCTTCCCATGCACCACTTCGTCATGCGACAGCGGCAACACAAAGTTTTCGGAGAATGCATAAAGCAGGCCGAAGGTGAGTTCGTTCTGGTGGAATTTCCGGTGCACCGGCTCGCGCTTCATGTAGGACAGGGTGTCGTGCATGAAGCCCATGTTCCACTTAAAGCCGAAGCCCAGTCCGCCGTCGCTGGTTGGTTTGGAGACACCGGGAAATGCGGTTGACTCCTCGGCGATGGTCACGACACCGGGGTGTTGTCCATAGGCCTCGTGGTTGACGCGCTGGAGGAAGCTGATGGCCTCGAGGTTTTCGCGCCCGCCATGCCTGTTGGGGATCCATTCGCCCTGCTTGCGGGAGTAGTCGAGATAGAGCATCGACGCCACCGCATCGACACGCAACCCGTCGACGTGGAATTTGCCCAGCCAATAAAGTGCGTTGTTGAGCAGGAAGCTTTCGACCTCCTTGCGGCCGAAATTGTAGATCGCCGTGTTCCAGTCGGGATGATAGCCCTGACGCGGGTCGGCATGCTCATAGAGTGCCGTGCCATCGAAACGTGCCAGACCATGTTCGTCGGTCGGGAAGTGAGCGGGAACCCAATCCAGGATGACACCAAGGCCTGCCGCATGGGCAGCATTTACGAGCCGTGCAAAGCCCGCCGGATCACCAAACCGCGATGTGGGGGCATAAAGTCCGGTCGGCTGGTAGCCCCATGAGGGATCGAATGGGTGTTCTGAAACTGGCAGAAACTCGAGGTGGGTGAAACCCATGTCCCTGGCGTAGGGAACAAGTTCACTGGCCAACGTGTCGTAGTCGAGGAAGCTGTTGCCTTCGCCGCGCCGCCAGGAACCGAGATGGACTTCATAGATCGACATGGGGGCGCGCCGCGCATCCTTCTTGCGACGCTCGTCCAGATAGGCCGCATCGGTCCATTCGATATGCAGCGGGCCAGCAATCTTTGATGCGGTTCCGGGGCGGAGCTCACTTTGAAAGGCAAATGGGTCAGATTTGACCGGAAGCCGCTTCAGGTCCTTGCCGAGAAGCTCGAACTTGTAGCCCTGGCTAACAGAGGCTTCCGGCACGAAGATTTCCCAGACGCCCGTCTCGCCACGCAGCCGCATGACATGGCGCCGGCCATCCCAGCCGTTGAAATCGCCAACCACCGAGACGCGCGCCGCGTTGGGTGCCCAGACCGCGAAATGCGCGCCGTCCACGCCCTCGTGATGCAGGACGTGGGCGCCAAGCTTTTCGTGAAGCCGCAGGTGATTGCCTTCGCCCATGTAATAGTCGTCCATGGGACCAAGCACCGGACCGAATGAGTAGGGGTCGGTGACGGTCCAGCGACCGCCGGCATTGCCGCAGTCGAGCCGCAAGGGCTGACGAGCCTGCGTGGAAACCACACCTTCAAAGAAACCGGCATCATGGCGGCGAACAAGGGTGCCGAGCTGGTCGCCGGAGAGTGAAAGCACGTTGATGTCGTCAGCACCTGGAATGAAGGCCCGGACGACCCAGTTCTCGCCATGCTGGTGCAACCCAAGAACTGCAAAGGGATTGCCGTGAACGCCTGCAACGATGGCTGCGACTTCACTTTCAGGCAGTGACCATCCCGGCTTCTTGGCCAAACTGCTACCCCTCTACACAGACCTAGCCTCCGGCGGGGACACCCCATATATCCGTCGCGTATTGACGGATGGTGCGGTCCGACGAAAACCAACCCATGTTGAGGCTATTCACAATCGCCATCTGCGTCCAGCCCTTTTGCTCGTTCCAAAGCGCTTCAACGGTCCTTTGGCAGGCGGAATAGGCATCAAAATCACTTGCTACCATGAACCAATCATTACCAGTCAGGCTGTCCACGATTGGCCGGTAACGGTCACGGTCGCCATGCGAGAGGCCACCGTTCAGGAGGAACTCGGTTGCATCGCTCAGAGCCGGCGATGCGGCAACGACCTCGCGGCCATTGACACCCTTGCGGCGGCGGGCCTCGACCTCCTCGGCGGAGAGGCCGAAAATGAACATGTTATTGGCGCCGATGTGCTCGCACATCTCGACGTTGGCGCCATCCATCGTGCCGATCGTAAGAGCGCCGTTCAGCGCCAGCTTCATGTTGCCGGTGCCCGATGCTTCCATGCCGGCCGTGGAAATCTGTTCCGAAAGATCGGCGGCGGGTACAATCATCTCAGCGAGGCTGACATTGTAGTTGGGAACGAATGCGACCTTCAGCGCACCTCTGATCGAAGTGTCATTGTTGATGACATTGGCAGCATCGTTGATGAGCTTGATGATCAGTTTTGCCTGGGCATAGCTTGCTGCCGCCTTGCCAGCGAATATCTTCACGCGCGGTGCCCAGTTCCGTTCGGGGTGCGAACGCATGGTATTGTAGAGGGCGATGGTTTCGAGAATGTTCAGGAGCTGGCGCTTGTATTCGTGAATACGCTTGATCTGGACATCGAACATCGCATTGGGATCGACCGGCACGTCGATTGCCGCGCGGATGTAGTTGGCGAGAGCCGCCTTGTTGTCATGCTTGATGCGGGCGAACTGGTCGTTGAAGCTGGCATCCTTCTGCAGGGGAAGGGCGCGTTCAAGAAG
>CAZUKI010000010.1:12681-18777 GCA_964620785.1 uncultured Aestuariivirga sp. | reverse complement strand
GGCCAGCTTTCAAGCGCTTCCGGCAGAAGGGTGTGGTTGGTGTAGGCCATCACGGCCTGGGTGGTTTCCCAGGCCTTGTCCCAGGCCACGCCATGATCATCGACCAACAGCCGCATCATTTCTGCAACGGCGATTGCCGGGTGCGTGTCGTTCATCTGGACCGCGACCTTGTCCGCGAGGTTGGTAAGGTCGGGGTATTGCTGGAGATGGCGGCGCAGGATGTCCTGCAGCGAAGCGGAGGTAAAGAAATACTCCTGCCTCAGTCGCAATTCCTGTCCGGCCGGGGTTGAGTCAGCGGGATAAAGAACGCGTGTCAGGATTTCCGCCCTGTTGTGATCGGACAAGGCGCCCGTGTAGTCGCCGCTGTTGAAAGCATCGAGATGGATGGGATCGACGGCACGTGCGCTCCACAGGCGCAACGTGTTCACCCGCTTGCCCTGCCAGCCGACCATCGGCGTGTCGAAGGCCGTGGCCAGCAAAACCTCTCCGGGGTGCCAGATGTTGCGGCTGCTGCCGTCCTTCTGGGCTTCGGTAGTTGTGTAGCCACCAAACGAGATGCGGTAGGCGGCCTCGCGCCGTGGAAACTCCCAGGGGTCTCCGTTTTCCAGCCAGTCTTCCGGAAGTTCCTGCTGCCAGCCATCCTTGATGACCTGGCGAAAGAGGCCATGCTTGTAGCGGATGCCATAACCATAGGCGGGGATGTCGAGGCTCGCCATGCTTTCCATGAAGCAGGCGGCAAGCCTTCCGAGGCCGCCATTGCCAAGTGCAGCGTCGGGTTCCAGCTCCTCGATGAGATTGAGATCGACATTGAGATCGCTCAACGCCATGCGGAAGGCTTCGGTCAATTCGAGATTGCTGAGCGCGTCGCGGAGCAGGCGGCCGATGAGAAATTCAAGGGATAGGTAGTAAACGCGCTTGGCCTGGGCCTGGTAGGACTGGCGGGTGGACGCCATCCACTTGTCAATGATCGAGTCGCGAAGTGCCAGGATTGTTGCGGCCAGCCAATCATGACGCTTGGCAACGATCGAGTCCTTGCCAATTGCGTATGTGAGCTTGGCCATGATCTGGGCCTTGACGTGATCGGCTGCCTTTCGCCTGTCCATTGCTGTCACTGCACCCCCATTGAATTCGCGGGCCTTTTGCATCAATCAAGAGGGCAGGGCAACGCGACTTTTTTCGGAGGCGGCAATGACAAGCTATCCACGCGACATGAAGGGCTATGGAGAGGCGCCGCCCCATCCGCAATGGCCCAAGGGCGCCCACATCGCCGTGCAGTTCGTCCTGAATTACGAGGAAGGCGGGGAAAACAACATTCTCCATGGTGATGCGGCCTCGGAGGCCTTCCTGTCGGAAATCGTTGGCGCCCAGGCCTGGCCGGGACAGCGGCACTGGAACATGGAATCCATCTATGAGTATGGTGCGCGGGCCGGATTCTGGCGGCTTTGGCGCATGTTCACGGAACGCAAGCTGCCTTTGACGATCTTCGGTGTTGCCCATGCCCTGATGCGCTCACCAGATCAGGTTGCGGCGATGAAAGCGGCGGGCTGGGAAATTGCCTCGCATGGCCTCAAATGGGTGGAACACAAGGACATGACGGAGGCCGAAGAGCGCCGACAGATTGCCGAGGCGATCCGTATCCACACAGAAGTGATGGGTGAAAGGCCGCTTGGCTGGTACACCGGGCGTTGTTCCATGAACACCACCAAACTCGTCATGGAGGAGGGGAATTTCCTATATTCCTCCGATGATTACTCTGATGACTTGCCGTATTGGTTGAACCGGAAGGATGGCCACCGGCATCTCATTATTCCCTATACGCTGGATGCCAATGACATGCGCTTTGCAACGCCACAGGGCTTCAACACCGGTGAACACTTCTACCATTACCTGAAGGACAGCTTCGATTGCCTCTATGCGGAGGGCAAGGCTGGCGCGCCGAAGATGATGAGCGTGGGGCTGCACTGCCGGCTCGCTGGCCGCCCCGGTCGGGCGCTGGCACTCGCCAAGTTCCTTGACTACATCAAGGGGACGAAGAAGGTATGGGTGGCGCGACGCATTGACATTGCTCGTCATTGGCACAGTCATTTCTAGGCTGGTTGCCAATGCGGTGTGGCCGGCACACAAGTCTGCAGATTACAGATAATCAATCGCCGTTGTTCCGATTTCGGCCCAATTCAGCGGTAAGGGGCGTCGTCACTTTGTTAGGACATGGAATGCATATATGAGGCGCAGCTAGAACCTCCGGCATGGAACACGTCCAACCCTTCCTCGACTATTTTACAGCTCATCCGGGCTGGGCCATTGCGATTGTCTTTCTCATTGCCTTCGGGGAAGCACTGCTGATCATTGGCCTGTTTGTGCCCTCGACAGCAGTTCTGGTGGGGGCCGGGATGCTCGTGGGAACGGGCCATCTGGCGTTCTGGCCAGTCTTTCTGGCAACTGCAATTGGTGCCATCGCCGGTGACCAGGTATCCTACTGGGCTGGACGCCTTTATGGCCAGAAGCTGAAGGCCATGTGGCCGTTGAGCAAGTACCCCGTGCTGGTGGCCAAGGGCGAGGATTTCGTTCGCGAACATGGCGGGAAATCCATCGCCATCGGCCGTTTCGTTCCGGGTGTGAAGGCCGTCGTACCCGGCATTGTCGGCATGCTCGGCATGAGCCAGCCGTTTTTTGTCTTTGTCAATTTTACGTCGGGCATCGTCTGGGCAGCAGCACATGTGCTGCCGGGCATGCTTCTGGGACACGGCCTTGCACTCGCAGGCGAACTTTCCGGCCGGCTGGTCATTGTCCTGCTGGTGCTGCTTGGAATCCTGGCGGTGGTCGGCTGGCTCGTCAGGCTGGCGGCAGCCGGCATCTCGCCCTATCTGCACCGCCTTCTCACGGGCATTTCACGCTGGGCCAAGTCCTACAACAACCGCGCCATGCAACGTTTCGGAAGGGCAGTCGCCCCTCAGAATCCGCGGGCTACATTGATCTTCCTCTTCCTCTGCGTCGTCATTCTCTCAGTCATTGGCCTTGCTGACCTGATTGCAGGTCTCGTGCTGCGCGATGCGGTTTCAAATCTTGACCAGTCAGTTGTCACGCTGATGGCCGACCTGCGCAATGCGCCGGCCGATGCTCTGATGGTCGGCCTCTCCATGCTCGCAGATTGGCAGGTGGTCTGGGCCGTGGGCCTTGCCATGGTTTTCTGGTTGTCGTTCTGGAGGGCCTGGCGTGCGGGTCTTGTCGCGCTCGTCCTGCTGCTATGCGGGGAAGTCTTGAGCGATGGCCTCGGTAAGCTGGTGCAGCGGCCATTGCCGGTTCCGGGCATCAATGTCCTCGATGGCACGTTTCCGTCGGGCCATGTCCTGATGTCGGGCCTGGCGCTTGGGATACTTGCTGTCCTTGCCAGCCACGCCATGGGGCGCTGGAGCAAGGCCGTGGTGGCGGCAATTTGCGGCTGCGTCGTTGCGGCCATCGCGTTCTCGAGGGTTTATCTCGGGGCCGACTGGCTGTCCGATGTTCTGGGTGGAGCGCTGCTTGCGGCTATTTTGGTGGCTGTGTTCGGCATGGTGATCGAAGCCATTCCTTCACGCCGGATACGGCCTTTGGGCCTGATGGGATTTGCAACCATTGCTGGGCTGGTGGCGGGTGTCATCCACATTGAGAGTGACCACGACCGGCAGCTTGCGGCCTATGCCTTGCCCGACCGGTTCCAGACTTACGACGAAGCGACCTGGAAGGGCGGAACATGGAAGACATTCTCGCCGCAGCGGGTCGATCTTGCCGGGCAACCGGAAGAAGCATTCGCCGCGCAATGGATAGGCGATCTCGACATCCTGGCCGCAGACCTTGAGAGCAGGGGCTGGAAGAAATCGCCGGAATGGAGTTGGAAGGATTCAATCGCCTACACCGACAGCCACGCCGTACTTCCCAACCTTCCGCCGCGGCCGCTGCTGCACCAAGGACTGCGGGCAAAGCTCACCATGACCAAGGCAAACGCCGATGGCACTGTCCGGCAGGTCCTGCGCGCCTTCCGTTCGCAGGCCGAAGTCATGGATGGCAACAACCGGCAGAGCGTCTATCTTTTGAGCCTGACACCAGAAATCCTGCGAAAGCGCCTGTTCCTTCTGTCCATACCCTCCACGCAGCCCGTCCGTGCCAGTGATGTGAGCGATCTCCTGGCAGATGTCCGGAGCGCACCCAACGTCGCAGAACTTGACCAGTCCAGTGACGGCAAAGGTCCGGCCGCCGTTTTTCAGGCGCGAATCCAGTAACCCTGCCGTGCGGCTGGAAAATGTGGCAGTGGGATTTGCGCCCGGCCTTTCATCAAACGGGTGGAGCAAGCAAGTTTGGCAGGTATTTGAAGGGCTTCTGAGACACCGCTCAGGACCGGGGACGGGGCAATTGGCGCTGGACGCAGCGAGGCTGTTCCGCCATATTCCGGCACCGAAAACAGATTTCGGATTCTTCACAATGCGACTCATCAAACAGTTCTTCACATGGTGGAACGGCGCCACGTGGAACACGCGGTTCTACACCTGGCGCAAGGGCGAGCATGTGGGCACCGACGGCCTTGGCAACCGCTATTACCGGGCCAAGTCTGCGGTTCCGGACTCGGTGCCTGAGCGTCGCTGGGTCGTCTATTCGGGCTATTCGGAGGCCTCCCAGATTCCTCCTGGCTGGCATGGCTGGATGCACCACCGTGTGGACCGTCCACCGACGGCTGCCGACCTGCAGCAGAGGGAATGGGAGAAGCCTCATCGGGAAAATCTGACGGGAACGACACAGGCCTATCACCCACCCGGTTCGATTGCCAGCGGCCTGCAGCCGCGGAAACAGGATCGCGGTTACTCAGCCTGGCAACCCGACTGACGAGAGCAAGGCAGCCAGCATGGCAAGTTCTTCCACAGCATTTGAGACGCTCGTCGGTGCGGCAGTTGTCGCAATTGCTGCCGGCTTCTTCCTCTATGCCTCCAAGACAGCCGGAGTGGGCGGGAATGTTTCGGGCGGCTACAAGGTCATCGCCGAGTTCGACAACGCCGAGGGCGTCAATGTCGGAACCGATGTGAGACTGGCGGGCGTCAAGATCGGCACGGTCACTGGCCAGAGCTTGAACACTGAAAACTATATGGCACGTGTCGAGATGGCACTCGATCCTTCGGTGTCATTGTCAGACGATACCGCGGCAAAGATCACCAGCGAAGGCCTGCTCGGCGGCAAGTTTATAGCGCTGGATCCCGGCGGCTCCGACGTCAAGCTTGCCGACGGCAGCGTGATGACAATGACGCAAGGGGCCGTTGATATCTGGGGCCTGATCAGCCAGGCGATGTTCGACAAGAACAAGCCCGCCGCAGAAGCGCCGAGTCCCGCACAGCAATGATGCTGTCGCGCAGCCGCGGAGCAACGGCGTTTTCTGCATTCCTTCTTGGTGTCTCTTTTCACACGGCAGATGGTCTTGCTGAACGCATCAAGAATCCCATTTCGATCTTCGAGGGCCTCGACAAGATCACGGGAGTCACCACCAGCTTCGAGGTGCCAGTTGGCAGTGAAGCAAAGTTTGGCGGCCTCATCGTCAAGCCGTTTGTCTGCTACACGCGGCCGATCACCGAGGAGCCCAAGACGGCCTCATTCGTGGAGGTTGATGTGCTGGCGGCCGGCGACAAGAAGCAGCGCATCTTTTCCGGCTGGATGTTCGCGGAGAGCCCCGGCCTCAACGCTGTCGAGCACCCGATCTATGATGTCTGGCTGACGGGCTGCAAGGATCCCAATGCGCCGCCGCCGCCAGTCGAAGAACCGGCAAAGCCATCGGACGGCGATGTGCCAGACGAGGATACCGGCGAGGAAGCGCCAGCTCAGGACTGATAGCCTTGCGCCCATGCGGGGCTAGATCGTATCCAGCGGAACCTTGAGGAAGCGCTTGCCGGATGCGTCTGGCGTGGGCAGTTCTCCAGCCTTCATGTTGACCTGCAGTGACGGGATGATGAGCTTCGGCATGCCCAGCGTCTTGTCGCGCTCTTCGCGCATGCGCACGAAGTCATCCTCGGTGATGCCGTCGCGCACATGGATGTTGTGAACGCGTTCCTCGGCAACCGTCGTCTCCCACTGAATGTCGCG
>CAZUKI010000010.1:10013-12581 GCA_964620785.1 uncultured Aestuariivirga sp. | reverse complement strand
CCCAGCAGCAGGTCGAACTGGCTGCCGTCGCGCTGGAACTCGGTACCCTCGTTGAAGATCTTTCCGAAAGTGTCCTGCACCACGGTGATCAGGCGGCCAATGGCAATCCTGCCGCCAAGCGCCTTCTGCAAATAGGGTGCTGCTGACAAGTGATCGGCGTGAACATGCGTTTCAACATGCCACTGCACATCGAGCCCGGCCTTCCTGACGAAGGCCATGATCTTGTCAGCCGAGTCATGGCCAATGCGCCCGGCGGCATAGTCGATATCGAGGACGCTATCGATGATGGCACAGGCCTTGGACGAGGGATCTTTCACCACGTAGGACACCGTGTTTGTCTCGGCGTCAAAGAAGGCGGTGACCTCGGGCTTCAGGGTCAGGTCCGGCGTGAAAGGGATATCGTTCATCTGCTGGCTCCTTGCGGCTGTTGCGCCACCGGGCGAAGTGTCAGCCAGCGGGTCGCTACCATACCGACCAGCATGGCGAGAACAAACACCACTGCATTGGTGCTGCCTGTTCCCAGCGCGGTAAAGGCGGGGCCGGGGCAGAATCCTGCCAGTCCCCAACCGATGCCGAATATGGCAGGCCCGGCGATGATGGGAAGATCGATGTCCTTAGCTGTCGGAACATGGAACTTGTTCTCGAACAGGGGCTTTTCGCGCTTCAAGACGGCTCGATAACCAAGGAATGTCACGATAACGCCGCCTGCCATGACGAAGGCGAGACTGGGATCCCAGCCTCCCGTCGGAATGGCGGCCAGATCCAGAAAATTGAGGACCTTGTCAGGGTTCGACATTCCGGAGACGACAAGCCCGGTGCCGAAGAGGAGGCCGATCAGAAACTGTACAAGCAACGACATGATTGTGTCCTCAGATCACATGGCGTGTGACAAAAACGGTGATGAACGCCGTTGCCATGAACACCGCGACGGCGATGAATGACCGGCGCGAGAGCCGCGACAAGCCGCAGATGCCGTGGCCGGACGTGCAGCCATTGCCCCAGATGCTGCCAAAGCCAACCAGCAGTCCGGCAGCGATCAGCATGAGCTTGTTGTCAGTCACGGCCATCGGCGCCCAGGCTCCCGTCAGGGTCGCATAGAGGGCGGGTGCGGCAATCAGGCCGAGGATCAGAGCAATGCGGCCAGTTGCCTGGTTGTCGAGATAGGGAGGAAACATCCGGACAGCGATGCCGCTGATCCCCGCAATGCGACCATGGGTTGCCATCAGGAGAACTGCGGCAATGCCAAGCATCGCGCCGCCAACCAGTGACGCCAATGGCGTGAATTCTGTCATGATTTTCTCTCAAACTTCCACTGACTGGATCAGTGGCAGATTTTAAAGGCGATTGCCAGCACTGTCAAAAACGTGAAGTTGAGAAGGCTGCGGCAAGACGCGCGCCTTTCCGCCCCTGGCAACACCCGGCTCGCCCTTGATTTCCACAAGGATGCGCTGGCCGTCGGCGAGTGCGCAATGGGCGTAGCCAGTCTCGCCCAGGCGCTCGATGATATCAACGGTGACCGGAATGCCGGTGCGGGCGAAGCTACAATGCTCCGGTCTGAAGCCCAATGACACCTGCGAGGCTGGTTCAATTTTCCGGGACTTCGACACCGGGAACTTCAATCCGCCAGCCTCGATGTCCTTTCCGTTCATGGAGACAGTGCCTGACAGGACGTTCATGGCGGGGGAACCGATGAAACGCGCCACGAACAAGTTGGCGGGCTTGTAGTAGAGGTCCAGGGGCTTACCGACCTGTTCGATGCGGCCCTGGTTCATGACGACAATGGTATCAGCCAATGTCATGGCTTCCACCTGGTCGTGTGTCACATAGATCATGGTTGCCTTGAGCAGCTTGTGCAGGTTGGCAATCTCAACGCGGGTGTTGATGCGCAGTGCGGCATCGAGATTGGACAGTGGCTCATCAAATAGAAAGACCTGCGGCTTGCGGACGATGGCGCGCCCGATGGCGACGCGTTGGCGCTGGCCACCCGAAAGCTCCTTCGGCTTCCGCTTCAGGAGTGGTTCAAGCTGCAGGATGCGCGCTGCTTCGGCAACGCGGCTGTTGATCTCCGCCTTTGGCGTGCCAGCAAACTTCAGGCCGAAGGCCATGTTGTTTTCCACGTTCATGTGCGGATAGAGCGCATAGGACTGAAAGACCATGGCGATTTCACGCTGGGCCGGCGCGAGGTCGCTGACATTGCGGGCGCCAATCGAGATGGCGCCAGAGGAAATCGGCTCAAGTCCGGCTATCGAACGCAGCAGCGTTGACTTGCCACAACCGGACGGCCCAACAAGAACGACAAATGAGCCGTCTTCAATCTTCAGGTTGATGTCCTTGAGAACCGCTACGGTTCCATAGGACTTGTGGAGATTTTCAATCGCGACTTCGGCCATTGCCCGCTTACTTCACAGCACCGGAGGTAAGCCCCCGGATGAGTTGCCTTGAGAACAGAACATAGAGGAGGAGCACAGGGACGATTGCCGTCGAAAGTGCCGCCAGAACCGCATTCCAGTCGGTGATGTACTGGCCGAGGAACTGCTGCACGCCAAGGGTGATCGTCTGCTTGCCACC
>CAZUKI010000010.1:5150-9913 GCA_964620785.1 uncultured Aestuariivirga sp. | reverse complement strand
GCCGTCAGGGTGTTGATGAGGTTGAGGTCGGACACAAGCTGGATGATCGAGACGGAGCCAAGCCTGATTGGCACCATGATGCCAATCGACAGGAACAGTGCGAGCAGCGTGTTCCAGCGGAACTTGTATTCTGTGAGGGCCCAGGCCGCCATGGCGCCAAAGAGCAGGGTGAGGACAATGGTGCCAACCGTCACGGCGATGGAATTCATGTAATAGGTGCCAATGGCACTGTCGCTGAACACCCTGGAGTAGCCGACGGGATCAAAATTCCACGGCATCGGCGGCTGCAGCGGCGTGTTGAAGATCGCCCGCTTGGCCTTGAAGGAGTTCATGATGACGAGGATGATCGGCGCCAGCGCCAGCGCAGTATAGAGCGCCAGGATGGCATGCACGGCGAATGTGGAAGCTGGCTTGCGCATCAGAAGGAATACCTCTGCATCCGGCGCTGGATGAGGAAGAGGTAGATCATCACGCCGCAGAGAATGATGACGAACATCATGGTTGCAATGGTGGAGCCCATGGAGGTGTCGCCCAGCTGCAACTGGTTTCCGAAGAACACCCGGTAAAACAATGTGCCCATGATGTCTGCCGAGAAATTGGGTCCCGCCAGTGCGCCCTTCATGGCATAGATCAGGTCAAAGGCGTTGAAGTTGTTGACGAAGGTCAAGACGGAAACGAGACCGATGGTCGGCCAGATCAGTGGCAGCTTCACATAGAAGAAGGCCTGAAGCTGGTTCAGGCCGTCAACGGTTGCGGCGTCGATCAGCTCATCGGGAATGGCGAGGAGGGCGGTATAGATGAGGATCATCGGAATGCCGACGAACTGCCACACCGAAATCAGCGAAATGGTGAGAAGAGCTGTCGATTCCTCGCCAAGCCAGGGGCCGAAGAGAAATCCAAGGCCGAAGAACTGCAGGAACATCTTGGCGATGCCCCACAGCGGCGAGAGGATCAGCTGCCAGGTGAAGCCGATGATCACAACCGACAGCATGGTCGGCATGAAAATCAGAGTGCGATACGCCGAACGGAAGCGAAGGACCGGCAGGCTGAGAAGCGCTGCCAGCATGAGGCCGATAGGGTTCTGCACCAGCATGTGAATGAGGAAGAACTTGCAGTTGTTCCAGAAGGCATTCCAGAACGGGCCGGACCATGTCGTGTCAGTCAGCAGCGTGACGAAGTTGGCGGTGCCGACATAGACATGAGAACCATCATTCTGCCGGTCGTAGAATGAGTGCACGATGGTATCGAGCAGGGGATAGATCGAGAATGTCGTGTAAACGATGACGGCGGGAGCGAGGAAGAACAGCAGCACGCGGTAGAACGCGGCATTGCTCATGCCGACGAGAGACTGCTGCTGTGACGTGGCGCCGTTCCCTGCCATCTTGTCTCCACCGGCCCTTCAGGACCATCCCTGGGCTTGCCCGGGGATGGTAGTCGTTTCAATGGGCGCGCACCTTACTTCTGGTGAGGCGCATACCACTTCTTGAGGCCGTCCTCGAGCTGGGCTGCCCCGGCTTCCGGCGTCACGGTTCCGTTCAGGACCTGGGCCGAGACATTCCACAACTCGTTCTCGAGGTTGGGCGTGCCACGCGACAGGATCTGATAGCTGTTGCGGATGGTGCTCTTGCATTCACCGCGCCAGTTCACGAACTCCTGGGCCACGTCATCTGACAGAGTCACCTTGGAATTCGAGAGCGGGAAGAAGCCCGGAAGGGCGTTTGCGAAGATATTGGCAAACTCTTCAGAGCCGACCCAGTCCAGGAACACCTTGGCTTCCTCGGCATTGCCGGACTTGGCATTGAGGCCGATGCCGATATCCGTGTGATCGGAAATGTAGCAATCGGTGGCGCCTGCTGGCAGCGGGGCCTTGAAAGCGCCCATGTTCACGTTCTGCGCCCGGAAAGTCGAGATATCCCATGAGCCTGCGGGGTAAATGGCGCCCTTGCCAAGACCGAAGAGGTTCTGGCTGTCAGGATAGGTCTGGGCCTTGTAGCCGTCACCCATGTAGGGGCCCCACTTTGCCAATGCCGCAAGCGTGTCGACATAGGGCTTGTCGGTGAACTTCTGGCTGCCGTCGATCAGGGCCTTGCGGCCTTCCTCACCGTGCCAGTAGTTGGGACCGATGTTCTGGAAGCCCATGGTGGCTGCTTCCCACTGGTCGTTGGTGCCGAGAACAAGCGGCGTATAGTTGCCGTTGGCCTTGATCTTCTCAAGGACTGCAAAGAACTCCTCTTCGGTCTTCGGCGGTTCAACGCCGACTTCCTTGAAGATGTCCTTGTTGTAGATGAAGCCGTGGATCACCGAGGCCATGGGCACGCAGAAGGTGGACTTGCCATCGTCGGTGGTCCAGGCACTCTTGGCGACGTCCGAGAAATTCGCCATCGAGGGCAGGTCGTTCAAGGCTGCCAGATGGCCCTTGTTGAAAAGCTCGAGCGAGGCGTCAAATGGCCGGCAGGTGATGATGTCGCCAGCCGTGCCACCTTCGAGGCGGGCGTTCAGCGCGGCGTTGTATTCCTTGGGGGCTGTCGGCGAAAACTCAACCTGGATATCAGGGTGCTTGGCGTTGAAGGCTGGAATGATCTTGTCTTTCCAGATCGAGGCGTCGTCATTGCGCCAGCTTTCGATGGTCAGCTTGCCGGCCGATGCAGCGCCCGCCATGGCGCCCACGGCCACGGCAGCGAGCAACATTGTCTTCAGTGTGGTTTTCAACATGGGTCTCACTCCTTTTTCCTCCCGTTGTTGGTGGGAAGGCTACTCCCTGGCTTTCAAGCTTGCCAAGGCCAGCCTCAAGTTTCCGCCTGATTCAGACAGAATTTTTTGCGCGGCAGCAATATCGGGTGCGCCCATGAGCAGCAGCACGGCGGGTTTTACCTCGCCACCACTTTGCCTGAGCGCCTGCGTCGCTTCGTCGATGGTCGCGTGGCTGATGGCGCTGGCGATGTTGGCGGCACGCGCCACAAGTTTTCTGTTGCCTGCTTCAACGTTCACCATCAGCCCGTCATGGACTGCGCCGAGCCTGGTGTTGACCAATGTGGAGAGAAGATTGAGGGCGGCTTTTTGCGCCGTGCCAGCGCCCATGCGGGTTGATCCGGTGATCACTTCGGGGCCGCTGTCGAGAAGCAGTTCGATGTCGGATGCCGCGGCAAGGCGCGAGCCTGGGTTGTTGACCACCGCAACAACAAGGCAGCCTGCCTTCTTCGCAGCCGATGCGACCGCGATGGTGTAGGGGGTGCGCCCAGACGCGGCAACGGCAATGAGGGCGTCATGGCTGGAGCAGATGGCGGCGTCTTTTTCGCCCTGTGCGGCATCATCTTCGGCTTCGGCCAGGGTGTCGAACATGGCAGCGCGACCACCGGCAATCAGATAGGAGATGCGCTCTTCATTGAGGCCGAAGGTGGCTGGCAGTTCGGTTCCGTCCTGCACGGCAATGCGGATCGAGGTGCCGGCGCCGGCGTAGATGAGCCTGCCGCCTGCCGCGAGGCGCGCCGTGATGGCGTCTGCGGCCTGTGCGATGCTTGGAATGGCCTTTTCCACCGCATCAAGGGCGCGGCGCTGGCCGGCGAGCAGGGTTGTGAGAATCCTGTCATTGTCCCAGGCGTCAAATCCCTCGAGACCTGGCAGTCTCCGTTCGGTGGGATTGAGCTCGCTGGACATGCGGGTTTAATACCAAAACAAAACCACTTGTCCAACACAAACTTGTGACGCTTGTGCGTCTTCGAAATAAATTCTTCAATTGCAATGGATTGGCTTGTGCAAGAAACTGCTTTTCTTAATGGTATTGGTTTGGTATTATCAGTCCGCGATGCAGAAGGGCATGTACTTCCTGGGAATTGATGGCGGCGGCTCGAAGTGCCGGGCACGGATCCGCGATGTGTCGGGGGCCATGCTTGCGGAAGCGGTCGGTGGAGCCTCCAATGTGTATCAGGATTTTTCCGGATCCATTGCCAATATCATTGCTGCCGCCAGTGATGCGGCCAAGGCCGTAGGCGTTGCTGTCGGCGCGCTTCATGCAGGTCTCGGCCTTGCTGGCATTGTGACGTCAGTTGGTGCCGAAAAGATCACCAAAGCGAAACTGCCGTTCGCGTCCGTGACAGCGGACAATGACGCCTATGCCGCCTGCGTCGGCGCGTTCTCGGGTGCGAATGGCGGCATCGTCATCGCCGGCACCGGCTCCATCGGCTTTGCCATCGTCGGCCATGAGCGGCACATGGTGGGTGGCTGGGGCTTCCAGCTTGGCGATCATGGTTCTGGCGCGTGGCTGGGCCATCACGCCGTGCGCCGTGCCGCCCTTGTGCTCGATGGACTGCTGCAGCCGACGAGCCTCATCGAGGAAGTTCTCAAAAGGACGGGGCGGAGCCGATTTGAACTTTCGCGCTGGTCGGAAGGTGCAACGCCGCGAGACTATGCGGCGCTGGCGCCACTGGTGTTCGAGACGGCGGCACGCGCCGATGTCCAGGGCATGTTGATCGTGATTGAAGGTGCCGCGGCCATTTCCAAGCTCGGGCATGCTCTCCTGGCACGCGGTGCCAAGCATCTCTGCATGCTGGGTGGCCTTTCCACCGTTTATCCGCCCTATCTTGATGCGGATGTGCGGGCGGCGCTGGTGGCGCCCGAACATGACGCCATGGACGGGGCGATCATGATGGCGCGGCGCGCGCAAGGCCTGCCGGAGCGCTGGTCATGACCGTGGCGCAGCGCGTGTTCTCGGCGAGTCGTTTCGGAAGTGACGCCAGTGCACCGCTTTATCTTCGCGTGAAGAAGCT
>CAZUKI010000010.1:1396-5050 GCA_964620785.1 uncultured Aestuariivirga sp. | reverse complement strand
GAGGACATGAAGCTGCGCGGCCTCAAGACCGAAGCCGACTGGCTGGACCGTTCGAGCGGCCTTCCCACGCCTGAGGAAGCACTCAAGCTTTCGATTTCACCCAGTGAACTGGTTTGCCGTTTCCATCGCCTGCGCCGCGCCGATGGCGAGCCGCTTGCCATTGAGCTTGCGGTCATTCCGCACCGCTTCCTCGATGACCCGGAGTCGGTCGGGACGTCACTCTACAATGCCCTGGAAGCACGAGGCCACAGGCCGGTGCGCGCCCTTCAGCGGCTGCACGCCACGGCACTTGGCGCCGCCGATGCAAAGCGCCTTGGCGTTGCAGCCGGCAGCGCGGCATTGTTCATCGAGCGCATTTCCTACCTGCCGGATGGGCGTATCGTAGAGTTCACGCGGTCCTTCTATCGCGGCGATTCCTATGACTTTGTTGCCGAGTTGTCCCTCGTCGCGGAGGCGCGCCCATGACCTACATGGCCCAGGAGACGCGCGAAGCACCGGACGCAGCGGAGCGCTTTCTCAAGAACAATGGCGAAGCGCTTGCGGCCCTTGGCGCTAAACTGCGCCAGGTGAGGCCACCCGTCATCCTGACTTCGGCGCGCGGCAGTTCCGACAATGCCGCAGGTTATCTCAAGTATCTGGCCGAGATTCTGCTCGGCGTTCCCTGCGCTTCAGTTGGTGCCTCGGTGGCTTCTCTCTATGGAGCGCGGCTCAAGGCAAAGGACGCCCTTGCCGTCACAATTTCCCAATCTGGCAAGAGCCCCGACATTGTTGCCCTGCAAAATGAAATGAAGCGCGCGGGCGCCCTGACGGTTGCCGCCGTCAATGATGCCGAAAGCCCGGCGGCGCGTGATGCAGCCTTGTGCCTTCCTCTTCATGCCGGACCGGAACGGAGTGTTGCGGCAACCAAGTCGTGCATCGTGTCGCTTGTTGCTGCTGCTGCGATCGTCGCGTCATGGCTCGACGATGCGGAATTTCGTGGCGCCTTGTCTGCGCTACCGGAGCAATTGCGCGCAGCGGCACGTTCTGAATGGCCGGAATTTGCCGGGCAGCTGGCGAAAGTGGAATCACTCTATGTGCTTGGGCGTGGCCCGTCGCTGCCAATTGCCGCCGAGACAGCCCTGAAGCTCAAGGAAACCTGTGCCATCCATGCCGAAGCCTATTCGGCTGCCGAGGTCATGCACGGGCCGCTGGAACTGGTGGGCGAGGGTTTCCATGTGCTGGCCTATGCGCAGCGCGATGCCTCTTTGCGGTCCACGACGGATGCCATCGTCAAATTGCGGGCGGCGGGGGCGCGCGTGCTGGTGGTGGGGCAGGGCGGCCTTCCCGTGACCGCGCCGGCGCATCCGCTGCTCGAGCCGATCCTGATGCTTCAGTCGGCCTATCTTGCCATCGAGGAATTGGCCCGGCTGCGCGGGCGCAATCCTGATGCACCGCGCATGCTGCGCAAGGTGACAGAGACCGTGTGATGATCTTTGCATTGAGTGGCGCCAGGATTTTTGACGGCACAAGCTTCCACACTGGCAAGGCAGTGGTGATCGGGGGCAAGCGCATCGTTGCCATGTGCCCCGAAAATTCGGTGGACCCGGAGTTTCCAGTCGTCAACCTGGCTGGCGGCCTGCTTGCCCCCGGCTTCATTGATGTGCAGGTCAATGGCGGCGGCGGGGCACTGCTCAACGACCACCCGTCCATTGCTGTCGTCCGGACAATTGCGAACTCTCATCGGCGCTTCGGCACGACCGGACTGTTGCCAACTGTCATCACAGACAGGCCAGAGGTCACGGCGGCAGCGATTGCCGCAGTGCGCGAAGCGCGCCGAGAGGGCATCGACAATGTCCTTGGCATTCATGTCGAGGGACCGTTCCTCGATCCTGCCCGCAAGGGTGCCCATGACCCGGGCCTTATCCGCAGCATTTCAGCCGCTGATGTTGCACTGCTTGCAGCGGCGGATTGCGGCGAGATGATGCTGACGCTGGCGCCCAACAAGGTTTCGCCGGAGGTGATCGGGCAACTCGTGGCAGCCGGAATTCATGTGAGCCTCGGCCACTCTGATGCTTCGCATGAAATTGTGCGAGCAGCACTCGATGCCGGTGCAAGCTCCTTCACGCATCTTTTCAACGCCATGAGCCAGATGACGGGGCGAGAGCCCGGCATGGTGGGCACGGCGCTTGCCGATGAGCGAAGCTACATCGGCATCATCGCCGATGGCCTTCACGTTCATGATCTTTCCCTCAGGCTTGCACTCAAGGCGGCATCTGCCAACCGCATCATGCTGGTGACCGACGCCATGCCGCCGGCCGCAGGTGGTCCCGATACTTTCAGGTTGCAGGGCCGGGAGGTCATGCGGGTTGGCGGACGCTTGCAATTGGCTGATGGCACGCTTGCTGGCTCAAACCTGACGATGGATGAAGCCTTGCGCCATGCCGTGAACAGGCTTTCCGTTCCGCTGGAAGCAGCGCTGCGCATGGCGTCGTTCAATCCGGCGTGCTTCCTAAAACGAGACGATCTTGGCCGCATCGCGCCAGGCGCGTTGGCCAGCCTTGTGCATCTCGATGATGGTTTGCATGTGAAACAGACCTGGGTGGAGGGGCAATGAGCAAGGTACGCGTTCTAGTGGTCGGCGTCGGCAACATGGGCCTGTCGCATGCCCGGGCCTATGCCGCCAATGAGGGCTTCGAAATTGCGGGGCTGTGCAGCCGCGGCATCGAAAAGCGCGCTGACATTCTGGATGAATTTCCTGGCATCCCCCTGTTCAGTGACTATGCCGAGGCGCTGAAGGTCACGCGGCCTGACGCCGTCTCCATCAACACCTGGCCCGATACCCACGGCGAATATGCCAGGATGGCGCTGTCTGCAGGCTGCCACCTGTTCATCGAGAAGCCATTGGCGGCCAGGGTCAGCGAGGCTGAGGAAATCGCGGCGCTGGCAAAAGAAAAAGGCTTGAAGATCGTCATCGGCTATATCCTCAGGGTGCATCCGTCCTGGGTGAAGTTTGTCGAGATTGGCCGGACCCTCGGCAAACCACTGGTCATGCGCATGAACCTCAACCAGCAGTCAAGCGGGGCGCAATGGCAGGTTCACAAGCAACTGATGAATTCCGTTTCGCCGATCGTCGATTGTGGTGTCCACTATGTTGATGTCATGTGCCAGGTGACGGGGGCACGGCCTAAAACTGTCCATGCCATTGGTGTGCGTCTCAGCGACGAGGTGAGGCCCGGCATGTATAATTACGGGCAGTTGCAGGTGACCTTCGATGACGGCTCGGTGGGCTGGTACGAGGCCGGCTGGGGCCCGATGATAAGCGAGACAGCTTTCTTCGTGAAGGACATGATCGGGCCGAAGGGCTCGGTTTCAATCGCGATGGATGAGGCCAGGACGGAATCCTCCGATGTCGACAGCCACACCAGGACGTCCGCACTCCGGGTGCATCATGGGGCGCTTGCCGCCGATGGCTCGCTTGCCCGGCGTGACGACATCATCCGCATGGATGATGAGCCCGGCCACCAGGAACTGTGCAACCGGGAGCAGGCGGTGTTTCTGGATGCGATCGTCAACAATCGTGACATGACCGCCCACGTTGAGGAAGCGATCAACTCGCTGCGCATTGTCCTTGCGGCGGACGAGAGCGTGCGCACGGGACAGGTCGTCTCCCTGTGA
>CAZUKI010000010.1:0-1296 GCA_964620785.1 uncultured Aestuariivirga sp. | reverse complement strand
GAGCCGCGGCGGATCAATGGTCCAGAGACCGAGCTTGCACATCTGGAGGCAATGCTGAGGGACAGGGCACAACGCCTTCGGATTGAGGGGCCTGTCGGTTTTGCCAAGCTGCTTGCCGAGTTCCAGCCGCAGCTCCTGCAAAGCAGGCGACGGCGCAACACACCAGGCAACCACAGCATCCTAGTGCCGGATGCGTCGGCACTGACTCAGCCCGAGTTTGTCACGCTCGAAAACCCGGCCAGCATCCTGCTTTGTTCCGATGGCTTCTACCGTGCCGTGGACACTTATGGTCTCGTTGATGATGCGGGGCTGCTGGCGTCCTGCAGCCGCGTCAATGGAGTCCAGCAAATGCTTGCCGACATCAGGTCGGTTGAGGCGCTCGACAAGGATTGCCGGCGCCATCCGCGCTTCAAGCCGGCGGATGATGCCAGCGCCATTTGCCTCGTTGCCTGAGGCGGAGGCGGTGCTGCTTTCATATGCACAGTGCAGCATTCTGCCTAACGCAAGTGCAAAAAAGTCCTGCACATAAATTAGACAGCGTGGAATCTGTTTGGATTCTCGGAAGTTAGCGCCTTCAAGAAAATGGCATGAGCCTTGCTAGTTCCGCTGCAGTGCACAAAGCACGCAACGGAGAGGGTGTCATGATTCAGACGAGACGGGGACTGTTGAAATCGGCCGCGGGCTTTGCAGCCCTGGCGGCGACGGTGGGGCTGCCGCAATACGCCTTTGCAGAGGGCGAGACCATCAAGGTCGGTGTTCTGCATTCGCTGTCGGGAACGATGGCGATCAGCGAGACGACTCTGAAGGACGTCATGCTGATGCTGATCGAGCAACAAAACGCCAAGGGTGGTGTTCTTGGCAAGAAGCTGGAGGCGGTTGTCGTTGATCCTGCATCGGATTGGCCGCTCTTTGCCGAGAAGGCGCGTGGCCTCAGTTCTGCTGACAAATGCGCCGCCGTGTTCGGCTGCTGGACATCCGTTTCACGCAAGTCCGTGCTGCCGGTCTTCGAGGAACTGAACGGCTTGCTGTTCTATCCTGTCCAGTATGAAGGCGAGGAAAGCTCGAAGAACGTGTTCTATACGGGTGCCGCGCCAAACCAGCAGGCCATTCCCGCGGTGGATTATCTTGCCAATGAAGGCGTGCAGCGCTGGGTTCTCGCCGGAACCGACTATGTCTATCCGCGCACCACGAACAAGATCCTCGAGACCTACCTGAAGGATGTCCTCAAGGTTGCGCCCGAAGACATCATGATCAACTACACGCCGTTCGGTCATTCCGACTGGCAGACGATCGTCG
>CAZUKI010000009.1:22347-24934 GCA_964620785.1 uncultured Aestuariivirga sp. | reverse complement strand
GCGAGCCAGTTCTCGATATGCGCGAGGCTGCGGATGCCGCCGCCCAGCTGCACCGGATTGCGCGTTGCCTTCAGGATCGCTTCGACGGCAGCACCATTGACGGACTGGCCCTCGAAGGCGCCATTGAGATCGACGACATGCAGCCACTGGAAGCCCTGCGCCTCGAAGGCCAGTGCCTGCGCCGCCGGGTCGTCGCCATAGACGGTGGCTTGCGCCATGTCGCCAAGTTTGAGGCGCACGCATTGCCCGTCCTTCAGGTCAATGGCGGGAAAGAGGATCATGGCCGCCACCTGAGGAAGTTGGCGATGAACGTAAGCCCCAGCGCCTGGCTTTTTTCCGGATGGAACTGCGTTCCCACCAGATTGTCATAGCCGGCAATCGCCGTGATCGCGCCGCCGTAGTCGGTCGTCGCGATGAGATCTTCCGGCAAGGTACATTCCAGGTGGTAGGAGTGCACGAAATAGGCGTGCAGGCCCTGTTCGCCAGTGGCAATGCCCTCGAGCAGCGCATGGTCGGCGTGGAGCTTCAAGGTGTTCCAGCCCATGTGCGGGATCTTGAGCGTTGGGTCGCTGGGTGTGATGCGCTTGACATCGCCGGCGATCCAGCCGAGCCCCGGCGTGATCTCATGTTCAAGCCCGCGCGTGGCCATGAGCTGCATGCCGACACAGATGCCGAGGAACGGATAGCCTCCGACGATGACGCGCTGCTGCAAGGCCTCGCGCATGCCGGAGATGGCCATGAGGCCGTTGCGGCAGTCCTTGAAGGCGCCAACCCCGGGAAGCACGATGCGGTCCGCCTTCGCCACGTCTTCGGCGCGCGCCGAAACCACGACGTCGCCCTTGATGTCATGGTCCTTTGCGGCCCTCTCGAAGGCCTTCTGCGCCGAGTGCAGGTTGCCCGAGCCATAGTCGATGATGACGGTCTTCATCAGCCGCTGAGGCTTCCCTTGGTCGAGGGAATCCTGTCCTTCTGGCGAGGGTCGATTTCAAGCGCATCGCGCAGCGCCCGCGCCAGGGCCTTGAAGCTCGCCTCGGCGATATGATGGGCGTTCAAGCCATAGGCATTCTCGATGTGCAGCGTGATTCCGGCATGCATGGCGAAGGCCTGGAACCATTCACGCACCAGCTCGGTATCGAAGCTGCCGATCTTCGGCTGCGGGAAGACGACCTTGAACACCAGGAAGGGACGGCCCGAGACATCCACGGCACAGCGTGACAGCGTCTCATCCATGGCCAAATCGCATGAGCCATAGCGGCGGATGCCCTTGCGGTCGGCAAGCGCCCGCGACACGGCCTGGCCGAGGGCAATGCCGCAGTCCTCCACCGTGTGGTGGTCGTCAATATGTGTGTCGCCCTTGGCGGCGAGGGTAATGTCGATCAGGGAATGGCGCGCCAGCTGTTCCATCATGTGGTCGAAGAAGCCGACGCCTGTCTTGACGTCGTAAGCGCCCGAACCGTCGAGGGCGACAGTGCAGGTGACCTGTGTTTCCGTGGTCTTGCGTTCGATGGTGGCCTTGCGCATGGCCCGCTCCTTGGTTGCGCATCGCCGGGGCGATACGCGAAGTCTGAAGTGCCGCTGCAACAGTGCGGCGTTCGATTGCCGCACGCTGCCGCAGGGGCGCCATAGCAGACTGCCCCGGCAAAGACTATATGAATGACTATCAGTGGGTTAAGGCCAGCACTTCCAATCGGCGGGCTGGCGACCTACATGCCGTAACAAAGGGTTAATGCAATGGGCGAAACGCCAGTCTGGCACGGCACGACGATCCTCACCGTGCGCAAGGGAAAGCATGTCGTGGTGGCCGGTGACGGCCAGGTGAGCCTCGGCCAGACCATCATCAAGGGCAATGCCCGCAAGGTCAGGCCGCTTGGCACTGGCAAGGTGATCGCCGGCTTTGCCGGTGCCACCGCCGATGCCATGACGCTGTTCGAGCGGCTTGAGGCCAAGCTGGAGCAATTTCCTTCACAGTTGACGCGAGCCTGCGTCGAGATGGCCAAGGACTGGCGCACCGATCGCTACCTGCGCCGCCTCGAGGCCATGATGATCGTGGCTGACCGCAATGTCTCGCTGGTCCTGACCGGCACCGGCGATGTGCTGGAACCGGAAAACGGCGTGACCGCCATTGGCTCTGGCGGCAACTATGCGCTGGCCGCGGCCCGCGCCCTGATGGACACCGACCTCGACGCCGAGGCCATCGCCCGCCGGGCCATGGCCATCGCCGCCGAGATTTGCGTCTATACCAACACCAACCTGACGCTCGAAAAGCTGGAAACCGCCTGAACAGGCAAGGACACCCGCACATGGCAACCGCCTCAGATGATCTGGTGATCCGGCAGAAGGACCTCGACGCAGCCGTGGTGGCCGGCATCCTGCCGCAGCAGACGGCGCGCAGCCTCGCTGACTTCGTGCGTGGTGGTGCTGCCCAGGTGGTTGTGAGCGAGGACGAGCAGTTCCGCCTCATCACCGGCTTCAGCGACATCTTCGTCACCATCGGCATCGGCCTGTTCCTGGGTGCCCTCAGTTATCTTCTCACGGGCCCCTTCGGGCTTCTTTGGGTGGCGGTCGTGGCCTGGGGGCTTGCCGAGCT
>CAZUKI010000009.1:16371-22247 GCA_964620785.1 uncultured Aestuariivirga sp. | reverse complement strand
CTTGCCGCTTTTGCTCTCGCCATGCGCTTCGACATGCGCGACCGCCTGCGCCAGACGCGCAAGGCCGATATCGCCTTCTGGCTGCATGTGCTGGCCGCACCGATGATCGTCCATTCGCTCATGACGTCGCTCGTCGATACCGGCAGCATGACGACCTCAAGTGCCGTCTCCATCCTCGCGTTGTTCTTCGTCCTGGCCATCGTGGCGCTCGTCGTGGACCGTCGCGCCCTGCTCGTCTCTTCGCTGGCCTATGTGGGTTACAGCCTCGGTGCGCTCTTACCGAGGGGCGGCCTCGCACTCCTGGAGGGAAGTAACCTTGCCATCACGCTTTGCATCCTGGGCGCTGTCGTCCTCGTGCTGTCGCTGGCTTGGCGGCCATTGCGGGCGCTGCTGCTTTCGCTCCTGCCTGCAACGCTGGCCATGCGCCTGCCGCCTCCGGCCGGCATGAAAGCGGCAAAGCCAGCGTGACGGTGACTGTCGTTTCCATGACCAAAGATCACCGCATTCGTCTGGCACAGCATTTGGCAGCCGATTGCCTGTCGAATGATTTTGAACAGCGCGCAGGCCCTGCGCAATTTTGAAGGATCACATGAGCAACTTCTCGCCCCGCGAAATCGTTTCCGAACTCGACCGCTACATCATCGGCCAGCATGACGCCAAGCGCGCCGTCGCCATCGCCCTGCGCAACCGCTGGCGCAGGCAGCAGCTCACCGGACAGATGCGCGAGGAAGTCTCGCCGAAGAACATCCTGATGATCGGGCCCACGGGTGTAGGCAAGACCGAGATTGCCCGGCGGCTGGCGCGTCTTGCCAATGCCCCTTTCCTGAAAGTGGAAGCGACCAAGTTTACCGAAGTGGGCTATGTCGGCCGCGATGTGGACCAGATGATCCGCGACCTGCTGGAGGCCGGCATTGGCATGGTCAAGGCCGCCCGCCGCAAGGATGTCGAGGCCCAGGCGCAGCTCAATGCCGAGGCCCGCGTGCTCGATGCGCTGGTCGGCCAGAATGCCAGTGAATCAACCCGCGAGACCTTCCGGCGCAAGCTCCGCGCCTCGGAACTCGATGACAGGGAAATCGAGATCCAAGTGGCAGACAGCGGCGTGCCGAGCTTCGACATTCCCGGCATGCCCGGAGGTTCGGCCTCGGTCATCAACCTCTCGGAAATGATGGGCAAGGCCTTCGGCCAGCGCACCAAGGCGCGCAAGCTCTCGGTGGCCGAGGCCCATGCCGTGCTGCTGGCCGAGGAGAGCGACAAGCTTCTCGACCAGGAAAAGGTGATCGCTGACGCCATCGAAGCAGTGGAGAACAACGGCATCGTCTTCCTCGACGAACTTGACAAGATCTGCGCCAGGAGCGAGCGGGCCGGTGCCGATGTCTCGCGCGAGGGCGTGCAGCGCGATCTCCTGCCCTTGATCGAAGGCACCACGGTTTCCACCAAGCATGGCCCGGTGAAGACCGACCATATCCTGTTCATTGCTTCAGGTGCCTTCCATGTCGCCAAGCCGTCTGACCTCCTGCCCGAACTGCAGGGCAGGCTGCCGATCCGTGTTGAGCTGAAGGCCCTGACCCAGGATGACTTCCGCCGCATCCTCACCGAACCGGAAGCCTCGCTCATCAAGCAGTACAAGGCGCTGCTTGGCACCGAGGGCGTCAACATCGAGGTGAGCGACGATGGTGTTGCCGAGATCGCCAAGGTCGCCGCCGAAATCAATTCGACGGTCGAGAACATTGGCGCAAGGCGCCTTCAGACGGTGATGGAGCGCGTGCTCGACGAAGTGAGTTTCACGGCAACCGACCGTTCCGGCGAGACCGTGACCATCGATGCCGCCTTCGTCGAGAAGCATGTCGGCGATCTCGCCAAGAACGCCGACCTCAGCAAGTTCATTCTCTGATCAGTCCACCCATTCGCCCTGGCGCATCAGGGCTTCCGCCTTGCCGTCACGGGTGATGCCGTCAATGTCAAGCGCACCGGAACCGATCATCCAGTCCACATGGATGAGCGAGGTGTTCATGCCCTTGGCCAGGCGTTCGTCTGCGGACAGTTTCTCAACGTCCTTCATGTTCTGCGAATAGGCCTGGCCCACGGCGATGTGCGAAGCGGCATTCTCGTCATAGAGCGTCTCGTTGAAGATGATGCCCGTGGCCGAGATCGGCGATGAATGCGGCACAAGCGCCACTTCACCGAGGCGCGCCGCACCATCATCGGTGGCGATCATCTTCCTGAACACGTCCTCGCCGCGCGAGGCGCGGCCCTCGACGATGCGGCCCTTTTCGAAGCGGACCTCGATGCCCTCGATCATAGCACCCTGGTAGGACAGTGGCTTGGTTGAGCGCACCACGCCGTCGGCACGTTCCCGGTGCGGCATGGTGAAGACTTCTTCAGATGGAATGTTGGGATTGCACAGAATGCCGTTGCGCGCCGTGGAGGCGCCGCCCGCCCAGACATGGTCATCAACGAGGCCCAGCGTGAAATCCGTGCCCGGCCCCTTGTATTTCAGGGCCGCATAGCGCTTGGCATTGAGCTTCGCGGTGCGGGCATGGAGATTGGCCGTGTGCTCCTCCCAGGCCTTGACCGGATCAGGCAGGTCGGCGCGTGTGCACTTGAAGATCGCCGACCACAGCCTGGCAAGCGCCACATCGGGTGCATCATCGGGAAACACCGACTTGGCGAGCTGCGGCGTTGCGCAGGAGATGACACACCAGTTGGTGGCAAAGCCGGTGATGAGTTCGATGACCGGCTTGTAGGCCCTGGAGCGCGCCCGGTTGGAACGCGAGACCCGTTCGGGATCGATCGCCGAAAGCAGGGAAGGATCATCACCGATGATCGCCAGCCGCGCGCAATTGCCATCCCGGAAGGCTTCCGCCATGCCATTGAAAAGCCAGCCCGGCGCGGCCTCGAGGCTGGCGTCATTGCCCTCGGTGTAGCGCATCAGGGTTGTCACTTCATCGCCATAGAGCGTGGTGACAAGCGCCGCACCGGCGCGATAGGCGTGAAAGGTGATGCGGCGGACAAGCGCCACTGCCTCGAGCGGCGCCGAGATCAGCACCTGCTGGCCCGCCCTGACATTGAGGCCGGACTTGATCGTGAGCTCGGCGTAGGCGTCGAGCAATTGGTCGTGGGATTTCATGATGTCCTCAGATGGATTGATAGCGGGCGATGGCGGAACGTTCGAGCGCCGCAGTGGTGAGCTTGTCGAGGCCCAGCGCATCACGCAGGATCGCCAGGAAACGGAGTTCTTCCTTGCCGACGAGAAGATCGACGGCGGCCACTTCCACGGCCAGCGCATAGGCTGTCTCGCGCAGCCTCGCCGGCAACTGGTCCTTGACGAGGCCGAGCACTGTCTGCAGGCCTTCCTTTTCCTGCAGGATGTCGCTGCATTCCTGCACCACCGTGGCAAGCCTTGTCCTGTCGAAGGTCTTGAAGATCGGCATGGTACGCAGCAGCAGCTCCATTTCCGAGAGTTCCTGCGGCTTCACCTTGCCTTCAACGCCCGTCATCATCACCATCACATAGATGAGGGCCTGTTCGCTCGAAATCGTTCCTGACATGTGTTTCTCCTGGGACAGGTCTTAGCGAACCGCGCCGGATTTGCAAAACCCGCCGACAGCCTCGATTGCTTCGACAAGCCCCATGCGCTCGATGGCGACACCTTCTGGAAAGGCAGTCCTGAAACGCGAGGCCAGGCGGGGGTCAAGGATGACGAAACAGCCCTTGTCGCTGTCGCTGCGGATGAGGCGCCCGAAGGCCTGGCGCAGCCGCAGCCTCACCACCATGTCCACATAGGTCTTGGGCCCGAAGGCCGCCTTGCGCGCCGTTTCGAGAATGGTGGGCGTGGCCCAGGGCACCCGCTCCATGACGATGAGCCTGAGCGAATCACCCGGCACGTCAACCCCATCACGCACCGCATCGGTGCCAAGCAGGCAGGCATCGCGCTCCGCCCGAAAAAGATCAACCAGCGTTGCCGTATCCATGGGATCGACATGCTGGGCATAGAGCGGCAGGCCTTTTTCGCTGAGCGGCCGTGCCAGGCGCCGGTGCACGGCGCGCAGTCTTGAAATGGCAGTGAACAGGCCCAGCGCCCCGCCGCCTGCCGCCAGGAAGAGCTCGCGATATGCCGCCGCAAGCTGGTCCATGTTTTCCCGGCTGACATCGGTGACGACGATGACCCGCGCCTGCTTCGGATAGTCGAATGGCGAGGCGAACTGCACGCGCTTCACCGGATAGGGCAGGTGGGCGGCACCGGTGCGCATCTCGGCATTCTGCCAGTCGTCCGGCACATCCGGCGGCCTGTCCTTGAGTGTTGCGGAAGTGATGATCACGCCATCGGCCGGCCGCAGCACCGCAAGGGCAAGTGGTTCCGTCGGATCAAGCCAGTGCGAATGCATGCCGACATCGAACGCGCGGCCATTGGCCTGCTCAAGTTCGAACCATTCAACGAGCAGTGGATTGGTGGCCCCCGACAGCCTCGAGAGCATGGCAATCCACGCCCCCAGCATCAGTTCGCCACGCCGCCGCAGCGAGCGCGACAGGGCCTCGATCCGCCCGCGCTCACCTGATGATAGTTGATCGGCTTCGGCATCGAGTTTCGCGGCAAGCAGGCTCGCAAGTTTCGCCATGGGTTTCCGCATGGCCTGGAGCCTCGCCGAAAGCGCCGCGGCAGCTTCCTCCAGACCGTCGATGAGTGGCAGGCAGGCAGTCTCGCGGCCAAAGCCTGTGTCATCGCCGTCGCGCGCCAGCACCTGTTGGCGCAGCAATGCGAAGAATTCTTCTGCCTGCCCCTGCGGCCTTCCTTCTTCGATGCGGCGCATGTAGGCGGCAGTGGGAAGAACACTGGCGGCCCGCAGCACGTCGTCCAGCGCCGCCGATGTGCCGTCCTCATCAGAGGCCAGATCACCAAGCCGTTCGGCAAGGCCGCGGCCCCGCCGCCGTTCCGTCTCCGGTCCCCTCAGCCAGCGCCGCAGTTCGGCTGTCTCCTGCGCCGTGAGATGCGAAGAGAAGGCGCTGTCGGCAGCATCGAACAGGTGATGGCCTTCATCGAAGACGATGCGTTTCAGGCCACCGGGTGAAGATTCTTCTTCTTCCGTGCGGGCAACGCCAAGGGCGTGGTCCACAGCCGCCTGGTGCAGCACCAGCGCATGGTTGGCGATCACCAGCGAGGCGTGTTGTGCGGCCCGCTGGCTCTTTTCGATGAAGCACTTCCGGTAATGCTGGCAGGCCACATAGATGCATTCGCCGCGCCGGTCCGTGAGGCCGAGGGATTGTGGCGAGGGAAAACGCAATTGGCCATCGAAGCCGCCCTCCGGAAACAGCGCAAAGAGCCACGAGGGCAAGTCGCCACCGACCAGATCACCGTCACGGCTGGCACGCGCCCAGCGTGCCAGCAGCGTGGCGAGCAGGGCTCCGCGCGGCCCCGCCGCCTGCAGCCGGCCCATGTGCTCCTGCATGTTGAGGAGACAGAGATAGTTTTCGCGGCCCTTGCGGATCACGATCTTGCTGCGCCGCTCGGCTGGATCAGGCACCAGCCGGGATGTTTCCTGGTCCAGTTGCCGTTGCAGGTTCTTGGTGTAGGTCGAAAGCCACACCGGCAGCCGGTTCTTTCCGGTCCACACCCAGGCAGGTGCGAGATAGCCCAACGTCTTTCCAAGGCCCGTCCCCGCTTCGGCAAGAAGGATGTTGTTGAAGGTGGGTGACTGGCGCGGATCGAAGCCGTGGATCGCCGCTGCCGCATAGTCGCGCTGCTGCGGCCTCGGTTCAGCATCGGCACTGAGGGCACCGCGCAGGACGTTGAAGGCTTCCTCGGCGCTCACCGCCTGGTGGTCGCCCTTGGCTGCTGGCCCGCGCTCCTCCCATTCCTCAAGCCGGTCCCAGACATTGAG
>CAZUKI010000009.1:14274-16271 GCA_964620785.1 uncultured Aestuariivirga sp. | reverse complement strand
GTTGGAACGGCATTCTGCGCCGGACACGCAAAGGCAAAGAGTTCGGCGACATCGAGGTGCTTTTGCTCCCACGCCGCCGTTTCCACCCGCTCGCTGGCGGTTTGCAGGCGGGCAATGAGAAAGCCCTGATGGCAGAGGAGGTGCGGCTCCGCCGCGAGCCGCTTCAATGCCGCAGCAGCCGCAAGAGGTGCTCCGTCGATCGCCGCTCCCATGCCGAGGCTGGAAGCTTTCGGAAAGTTAATCTTCACGGGACAAGCCTTTGCCTGATTCAAGACTAGAGTGGAACAGGTGGGTGTCTCGCAACAGAAAATGACGGAGTCAGTGGATGGAACAGAAGTTCATCAATCTCTTTGACCGCTATACGCACGGAGGCATGTCGCGGCGTGATTTTCTCGACAAACTGACACTCATGGCCGGTTCAACAGCCGCCGCCGCCGCCGTTCTCCCGATACTCGAAAACAATTACGCCCGCGCCGAAATGGTGCCCGCAAATTCACCCGATCTGTTGATTCAGGATGGTGAGATTGCGCCCGGTATCACTGGCCATCTGGCCATCCCCAAGGCGGCCACTGGCAAGTTGCCTGCTGTCCTGGTCATCCATGAAAATCGCGGCCTCAACCCGCATATCAAGGATGTGACGCGGCGCATGGCGCTGGAGGGCTTCGTGGCCTTTGGCGCCGACTATCTCGCGCCCCTGGGTGGAACGCCAGCCGATGAGGAACTCGCCCGCGAGATGATCGGCAAACTGGGTCGCAAGGAGGCGGTCTCTTACTCGACGAGGGCAATCGCCGCCCTCATGACCCATCCGCAATCAACTGCCAAGGCGGGGGCAATGGGCTTCTGCTGGGGCGGCGGCCAGGTCAATGCGCTGGCCGTGGAGGATCCGGACCTCGCCGCCGGTGTCGCCTATTATGGAAGCCAGCCGAAGGCCGAGGACGTGCCCAGGATCACGGCGCCGCTCATGCTGCACTATGCCGGACTCGATGAGCGCATCAATGCGGGAATTGCCGATTATGAGAAGGCCCTGAAGGCGGCCGGCAAGAGCTATGAACTCTTCATGTATGAAGACGCCAACCACGCCTTCAACAATGACAGCAACGCCGCCCGCTACAACAAGGAAGCCGCCGATCTCGCCTGGGGCCGCACCGTGGAATTCCTCAAGCAGCATGGCGGCGGCACGGCCTGAACGCCCCTTGATCTAGAGCAAGTCGCCGGGCAGGCGCCGATGCTAATCGGCCCTGCATGACCCAGCAGGAACTCCGCCGCAGCCTGACCTTGCCGTGGCTCGTCTTCTATGGTGTCGGCGTCACGGTCGGGGCCGGCATCTTCGCGCTGATCGGCGAAGTCTTCGCCATGTCCGGCGATCACATTGCCTATGCCTTCCTGATCGCCGGGCTGGTTGCTGGCGTGACTGGCTATTCCTACGTCCTGCTGGCCAGCGTCTATCCCAAGGCTGCCGGAGAGGCGGTGTTCGTCAAGCATGGCATGGGCACTTTTGCCGGCCGCATCGCGGGCTATCTGGTCGTTGCCGTTGCAATCACCTCTGCCGCCGTCATTGCCCTTGCCTTTGCCCGCTATGTGCAATCGGTCATTCCCGTTTCCGAGAGTGTTGGCCTTGCCGCCATCGTTATCCTGATGACACTTGTTGCCATGGTGGGTGTGCGCGAAAGCGTGGCCTTTGCTGCGGTGATCACCATCCTCGAGGTCGGCACCCTGCTGGTGATTGCCGCCATTGGCTGGCCCTTCCTCATCCAGGGCGGCTCGCTTCCCGAACTCCTGCTGCCGCCGGGTGATGCCGCAGGCTGGTCCGCCATTGCTGGCGGGGCGTTCCTCGCCTTCTTTGCCTTCATCGGCTTTGAAGACATCGAGAACATGGCAGAGGAAACCCGGCATCCGGAACGCAACGTTCCCTATGCCATCATTCTGACGCTGGTCATCTCCGTGCTGCTCTACATCCTGCTGGCCCTGGTCTTCGCCAGCATGCCCAACCGCGTGGC
>CAZUKI010000009.1:5438-14174 GCA_964620785.1 uncultured Aestuariivirga sp. | reverse complement strand
TGGGCCTTCTGGTGCCATTGCGCCAGCTTGCCGAACTCACGAGCCTTGCCATGCTTCTGGTGTTTGCGGCTGTCAACCTGAGCCTCTACCTGATCGGCAGGTCGAGGGGCGCCGCCCCGCGGCTGCGGCGCTGGCGCCTGTGGGGCCTGTTGGGCATGGCGATTGCCATATCCTTGGTGGCAGCACAGGTGTTCACGCAATTCTAGCGCCTGCGCCCCAACCCTTGTGCCTACTGGTGGAGATGCTCTGGATCGGGTGAGTGCGTGGTGAGATTGCCAGCCGGTGCCTGTCCGCCCTCTGGGCCGAAGAGCACGGCGTGCAATCCCCAGTAGCTGATCACGAAGGCCGCCAGGAAACCTGCCAGCGAAGCCGGCAAGAGCCAGGTGTTCCGCCGGATGGCCGGCAGGAAATTCAGTTCCCTCGTGTGATCGACGGCGATTGCCACGATCATCATCATGATGAGGGCATGGCCGATGAGGTCAACCCGCCCGAAGGGAAAGACGGCGAGCGTGAAGATCACGAGCAACGCGATGGCCGAGAGCCTGCGCATCAGCGGCGTGGCCAGAAGCCCGAAGCCGAGGGTGAATTCGGCAACCCCCGCCATCGGAATGAATATATCGCGCGGCAGGCCAAAGGTGAGGAAAGGCCGCTCCTCGACCAGCGGATAGAACCAGTCCGGATAGGCGAACTTTTCAAGGCTGGACCACATCAGGGCGATGGCCACGGCCCAGCGCAGCACCTCGAAGCGATGCTTGCGCAAGTCTTCGCGGCTGAAGGACGCAAGGATCAGATAGGCGGCAATGCCGAGGCCGAGCGCCAGGTAGTCGAGCAGGTGGAACAGCGGATAGTCCCTGAGCGCCAACAGCCACAGCGCGAGAATGCCGAGCGCCGAGAGCGGCATGGTGCGCGTCGAAAAGATTCCAGCGGCAATGGCAAGCTGTGACCACGACACCCAGTTGGCCGGTGTCTTGAGGTCCGGCGTCAGGTAGATGCCGCCCACCGCGAAGATTGCCACGAAGAACATGGCGATGGTGGCGCGCACGAAATCATCAAGCCTCGACCACAGCGGGTCTGTCAGGCGGTCCATGACACGGGTCAGCGCAGCGCCGAACCATGTTTCTTCGACAAGCCGCGTGGCGACAAGGAAGAACAGCACCAGCGCGATGGCCACCCAGAACCACGGATCGGTGAGCGTTGCTGAAACGTCGCGGGGCTTGGCTTCGACGATGAAGGGCGCAAACCACTTCACATGGGCCTGTGCCGGCTGGGCAATGAGCAGGCCTGCTGCCATGACAAGCCAGGGCCGGGCGATTTTGGGCATCAAGTGCAAACTCCAAAAGGGGAGACAGCCGGCCCCTGTATAGGTCAGCCGTTGCCACCTGGATAGCGCCGCGCTCCGGCCGCCATGCACCCAGCGGGGACGACGGCAATTGACCCCTGTGCCACCACTGCCTAAAGACGCGGGCCATTCCAACCGAAAGCCTGAACTATGCCTGTTTCCCCCGCCCTTCGATCTGCAGCCCTTGAAAGCCGCGCCTGGCCCTTCGAGGAGGCCCGCAAGATCCTCAAGCGCGTCGAGAAGACCGGCCAGAAATCCGTGCTCTTTGAATCGGGCTACGGCCCCTCTGGCCTGCCGCACATCGGCACCTTTGGCGAAGTGGCGCGCACCACCATGGTGCGCCACGCCTTTTCGCTGATGAGTGACCTGCCGACCAGGCTGCTGTGCTTTTCCGACGACATGGACGGGCTGCGCAAGATTCCGGAAAACGTGCCGGATCGGAAGGCGCTGGAACCCTACCTGCAGATGCCCCTGACAAAGGTGCCAAATCCCTTCGGTGGCAATTTTGAAAGTTTCGGCCACCACAACAACGCCATGCTGCGGCGCTTCCTCGACACCTACAAGTTCGAGTACGAGTTCGCCTCTGCCACCGAATACTATCTGGCCGGCCGCTTCGATGAGACGCTGATCAAGGCGCTCGAGAAGTACGACGAGATCATGGCCGTGATGCTGCCGACGCTGGGTGAGGAGCGCCAGGCGACCTATTCGCCCTTCCTGCCCATCTCGCCCACCTCTGGCCGCGTGCTCTATGTCCCCATGAAGGACGTGAACGCGAAGAAGGGCACCATCACTTTCACAGACGAGGATGGCACCGATGTCACCCTCGACGTGCGCGGCGGCAGGACCAAGCTGCAGTGGAAGCCGGATTTCGGCATGCGCTGGGCGGCACTCGGTGTCGATTTCGAGATGTTCGGCAAGGATCACCAGACCAATGCGCCGATCTATGACCGCATCTGCGAGATTCTGGGGCGTCCGGCGCCCGAACATTATGTCTATGAGCTTTTTCTCGACGACAAGGGCCAGAAAATCTCCAAGTCCAAGGGCAACGGCCTGACGATCGATGAGTGGCTGACCTATGCCGACACTGAAAGCCTCTCGCTCTTCATGTACAACAAGCCGCGCGAGGCAAAGCGCCTCTACTTCGATGTGATTCCCCGCGCCGTTGACGAATATGCCCAGTTCCTCGCTGCCTATCCGAAGCAGATGGAGGCCAAGGACCAGCTGATGAATCCGGTCTGGCACATCCACGGCGGCCATCCGCCGCCACCGGAAACGGGCAATGTCACCTTTGCGCTGCTGCTCAATCTGGCAACCGTTGCCAACACCGAAGACAAGGCTGTGATGTGGGCGTTCCTCAAGCGCTACATGCCGGACCTGTCCCCCGAGACACATCCGCGCCTCGACAAGCTGGTGGGCTTTGCCATCCGCTATTTCCAGGATTTCGTGAGGCCCGCCAAGAAGTACAAGCTGGCCGATGCCACAGAGGCAAAGGCGCTGGCCGACCTTGCCGATGCGCTGGGCAGGCTGCCGGAAGGATCATCGCCGGAAGAGATCCAGAAGGTCGTTTATGACGTGGGCCGCCGCGAACCCTACACCACCACCCAGAAAGACGGCTCTGTCGGCGTCGCGCAGTCCTGGTTCAACATGCTCTACCAGGTGCTGCTGGGAGAAGAGCGCGGACCCCGCTTCGGCTCCTTCGTGGCGCTCTATGGCAACGCCAACACCAGAAACCTGATTGCCAAGGCCCTCAAGGGCGACCTGGTTCAGGCGGCGAAATAGGAATCCAGCACGCGGCGATAGATCCGCGCTGTCGCCTTGAGTTCATCAACCGAAATGCGCTCATCGGTCTGGTGGATCGTCGCGTTGGTCGGCCCGAACTCGACGACCGGGCAATAATCCTTGATGAAGCGCGCATCCGACGTGCCGCCCGAGGTTGAAAGTTTGGGGGCAAGCCCGGTTTCCGCGGTCACGGCGTCCTGCACCAGGCCAACAAAGGCACCCGGCTCCGTGATGAAGGCCGACGAACGTCCGATATGTGCGACGCTCCAGCGCCCACCCATCTCTTCCTTCACGGCAGCGATGTGCCCGTTTACCGCCGCCTTGAGGGACTCGATGCTGCTTTCGGTCGAGAAGCGTATGTTGAATTTGAGCGTTGCCTTGGAGGGAATGACATTGGCCGCCGGGTTACCAACGTCAAAGGACGTCAGTGCCAGGGTCGAAGGTCCGAAATGCGCGTTGCCCTTGTCGATTTCCCAGTTGTTCAGGCGCCCCACCAGGGCGGCAAGCTTGGGAATAGGATTGTCGGCCTTGTGCGGATAGGCGGCATGACCCTGCTTTCCTTCTACGCTGACCACGAAGGACAGCGAGCCGCGCCGCCCGATCTTCATGGTGTCACCCAGCGCATCCGTGCAGGAGGGCTCTCCCACCAGGCAATGGTCGGGCACATGGCCGTTTTGCTTCATCCATTGCAGCACCTTGTCGGTGCCATTGATCGAGGGGCCTTCCTCGTCATTGGTGATGAGGAGTGAAATGGAGCCCTTGAATTTCGGGTTCTCGCGGGTGAAGTCCAGGGCCGCTGCCGCAAAGGCGGCAATCGACCCCTTCATGTCCGTGGCACCCCGGCCATAGATCTGGCCATCCTTGATCTCTGCGGCAAAGGGCGCATGCGTCCAGATCGACTCGTCACCCTGCGGCACCACATCGGTATGGCCGGCAAAGCAGAAATGCGGGGCGCCCGAGCCAATGCGCGCAAAGAGGTTGTCGACGTCCGGCGTCTCTGCATCCGAGAACACCAGCCGTTGCGTCGTGAATCCGGCAGCCGTCAGCCACCCCTCCACGGCAGAGAGCGCGCCCGCTTCAAGGGGCGTGACCGATGGGCAGCGGATAAGCTGCTGCAGCATGGCGACAGGATCGTGGGGGGTGTTTCTCATGGGCGGGTTCTAGCGCAATCGGCAAGACACGGCCAATACAACGGAAAACGGCCAACTGGAACCAGTTGGCCGTTGCTGGATTGCCGTGGAAATGTGGAGCGGCGTCTTACTCCGCCACCGGATCGGGTCCAAAGCGATTGGGGCCTTCCGTGCCGCGCAGGAAGCCAAGCTCGATCAGGAACCAGATGAAGCCGATCAACGGCACGATAAGAATGAGCGACCACCAGCCGGATTTGTCGCGGTCATGCCAGCGCTTGGTGTAGATCGCCAGCGATGGCCACAGGAAGAGGAGGAAAATGATCCACAAGGGCCACATGCCTTGCATCATCTGCTCGGCCGCAGCCGGGTCCGCCGGGTCCATGCTCATCATCGTCATGCCGCCAAACAGCGCGAAAAGGATCCACTGGATGATCATCAGCACCAGATAGCCAAGCCAGAATAGTTTACGAGGAATCCGCCCCTCAAAGCTCGTGAAGAGTTGCAAGTTCATGTTTGATCTCCGCTCGATTCGCCCCCGCGCGCTAGCTTAGAGATTGGTCTCAGTCCCGCAACAACTCGTTGATGCTTGTTTTTGCTCGGGTTTTCTCATCCACCCGCTTGACGATGACAGCACAGTAGAGCGACGGTGAGGGCGTTCCGTCGGCCAGCGGCTTCTGTGGCAGCGAGCCGGAAACCACCACCGAATAGGGCGGCACCTTGCCCACATGCACCTCTCCCGTGGTGCGGTCGACGACCTTGGTGGACTGCCCGATAAAGACGCCCATGGAAATGACCGAGCCTTCTCCGATCACAACGCCTTCGACCACTTCCGAACGCGCCCCGATGAAGCAGTTGTCCTCGATGATGGTAGGGCCTGCCTGCATCGGCTCAAGCACGCCGCCGATGCCGACACCGCCCGAGAGATGCACGTTCTTGCCGATCTGCGCGCAGGAGCCGACCGTCACCCAGGTATCGACCATGGTGCCCGAATCTACATAGGCCCCGAGATTGACGAAGCTCGGCATCAGGATGGCACCCGGCGCGATATAGGCCGACTTCCGCACGATGCAGTTGGGCACGGCGCGAAAGCCGGCATCGCGGAACTTCTTGGCCGTCCAGCCATCGAACTTGGACGGCACCTTGTCCCACCACCTGGCCTTGCCGGGGCCGCCGCCGATGAGGGCCATGTCGTTGAGCCGGAAGGACAGCAGCACGGCCTTCTTCAGCCATTGGTTCACGTGCCACGAGCCGTCGATCTTCTCGGCAACGCGCAGCTTGCCGGAATCAAGCTGGGCGAGCGTGAACTCCACCGCTTTCCTGATGTCGCCCTTGGTCTTCAATGTCACATTGGCGCGGTCATCCCAGGCCTTTTCGATGATCGATTGCGCGTTCTTCATCTCAGTCTCCGAGCTTCAAATTGGCGAGGAATCCGGCAAGGTCCCCGGTTGTATGATCGACATGCGACAGCACGCCGTCGCCGTTCAGCAACTTTGCATCTTCATTGTCGTCCGACGCCACCAGAACTGTCACCATGCCCATCTCATGCGGCACTTCGAGATTTCTCGCAATGTCCTCGAACATGGCGGCTCGCGCAGGCGCTACGCCGTGCTCCTTGAGGAACTTCTCGTATGGGGTCCGCTGCGGTTTGGGGATGTGGTCGGAATCGACGATGTCGAAAACCCCGTGGAAGGCGTCTGCCACGCCGAGCCGTTCCATCACGCGCCGCGCGTGCCCCGTCGTGCCGTTGGTGAAGATGAGCTTGCGCCCCGGCAGTTTTTCAAGGGCGGCAAGAAGCTCCGGGTTTTGCTGCACCGGCCCGTAGTCGATGTCGTGGACATAGTCGAGAAAACCCTCCGGGGCATGGTTGTGCTCGACCATGAGGCCGCGCAGCGTCGTGCCATGCTTGTGGAAAAGGTTTCTCTGGATCTCTTTCGCCTCGGCATAAGGCACGTCGAAGTGGCGCATGACATATTCGCCCATCTTCACATGCATCTGGTCGAAGAGCCGGCAGGAGGCCGGATAGAGCGTGTTATCGAGGTCGAAGATCCAGCTCTCGATATGGTCGAAGTCCCTCATACCCCGGCGCGGGAGATGCGCGTGCCGACGCCATGTGGGGTCAGGAGTTCGAGCAGCACCGAATGCGGCACGCGGCCATCAAGGATGATGACGCCTTCAACGCCGGATTCCACAACCGCAACGGCACTTTCAACCTTGGGAATCATGCCACCCGTAATCACGCCATCGGCGATGAGCTGCTGCACTTCGCCGGTCCGGAGTTCGCTGATCAGTTCCTTGTCCTTGTCGAGAACGCCGGCCACATCGGTGAGCAGAAGCAGGCGCTTGGCCTGCGTTGCGGTGGCAATCGCCCCGGCCGCCGTATCGGCATTGACGTTATAGGTGTCGCCGTCCCAGCCGATGCCGACCGGCGCCACAACCGGAATGGCGTCACTCTTCATGATGGTATTGAGGATTTCGGCGTTGATGCGGGCAGGCTCGCCCACCTGGCCGAAGTCGATCACTTCCTGCTTGCCGGTCTTGGGATCGGTCTTGGTCTTGGTGAGGCGCTCGGCGATCATCAGGTTGCCGTCCTTGCCGGAAATGCCGACGGCACGGCCGCCAGCCTGTTGGATGGACGCAACGATCGACTTGTTGATGGCGCCAGCGAGCACCATCTCGACGACAGCCATGGTCTCGCTGTCAGTGACGCGTAGTCCCTCGCGGAACTCCGCCTTGACGGCAAGCTTGTCCAGCATCTTGTTGATCTGCGGGCCGCCGCCATGAACCACGATCGGGTTGAGGCCGCACACTTTCAGCATCACCATGTCGCGGGCAAACTGCTGGGAAAGTTTCGGGTCCACCATGGCGTGGCCGCCGAACTTCACCACGATGATCTGATCGTCATAGCGCTGCAGGAAGGGCAGGGCCTCCGACAGGATGCGGGCGGTCTCTGGAACGGTAAGTTCAGTCATGCGGGGCAGGGCTTTCGCAAAATCGGCTGACTTATAGGGCAATTCGGCCGGCAGAAAAGTGCATTTCTGGATCAGGGTATAAGGCGGGCGATCTCCGCCCTGAGTTCCGGCATGCCAGTGCCCTTGTCGGCCGATGTGGCGTGGATCATCGGCAGGGCGGCAGCCCGTTTGGCGACGGCCTGCCGTGTCTTTTCAACGAGAACCTGAAGTTCACCGGGCTTGATCTTGTCGGCCTTGGTGAGAACGAGCTGGTAGGCGACGGCCGCTTCCTCGAGCATGTCGAGCATCTCGAGATCGTGGCCGAGGAGGCCGTGCCGCGAGTCGATCAGCACGAAGGCGCGTGTAAGCCCTGGCCGTCCCCGAAGATAGCCCCTGAGAACCGCCTGCCACTGCTTGACGTCCTTCTTCGAGGCCTTGGCAAAACCATAGCCCGGCATGTCCACCATGGTGAGCCTGCCAGCCACGTCGAAGAAGTTGAGTTCGCGGGTGCGCCCCGGTGTGTTGGAGGCCCGTGCCAGGCCCGAGACGCCGGTCAGCGCGTTGATCAGCGATGACTTGCCGACATTGGAACGCCCGGCAATGGCAATCTCCGGCCCCTTCACCGGCGGAAGCTGTTCGAGTTGTGCCACGCCCATGACAAAACGCGCCGGGGCGGAAAAGAGTTTCCGCCCCGCCTTGAGTTCATCGTCGGTGAAGCTGTGCTCCATCAGGTGGCGGGCTTCTTCTTGAGGCCCGGCAGGCTGTCGCGGATGTTGCCGATCAGGTCCACATCGACGCCGTTCTTCTTCATGATGTAGCTCTGCTGGATGATCGACAGAAGGTTGCTCCAGGTCCAGTAGATCACCAGTCCGGCCGGCATCGAGCCCAGCATGAAGGTGAAGATCAGCGGCATCCAGTTGAACATCGAGGCCTGGATGGGATCAGCCGGCGCCGGGTTGAGGCGCATCTGCACCCACATGGTGATGCCCATCAGGATGGGCCAGATGCCGAGCATCAGCAGGTGCGGCGGGTTCCACGGAATGAGTCCGAAGAGATTGAACAGGCTGGTTGGGTCCGGCGCCGAGAGGTCATGAATCCAGCCATAGAAAGGCGCATGGCGCAGCTCGATGGTGGTCAGGATCACCTTGTAGAGCGCGAAGAAAATCGGGATCTGCACGAAGATCGGCAGGCAGCCCGACATGGGCGAGACCTTTTCCTTCTTGTACAGCTCCATCATCGCCTGCTGCATCTTCATGCGGTCGTCGCCCGCTTCCGCCTTGATGCGCTCCATCTCCGGCTGCAGCTTCTTCATCTTGCTCATCGAGGTATAGGATTTGTTGGCAAGCGGGAAGACCGCGAGCTTGACGATCACCGTGACTAGCAGGATGGCAAGGCCGAAGTTGCCCATGATGCCCTTGCACCATTCGATCAGGTAGAACATCGGCTGGGTCAGGAACTTGAACCAGCCCCAGTCGATCATCAGGTCAAACTTCTCGATGCCGAACTTTGCCCCGACTTCGTCAATGGTTCCGACGATCTT
>CAZUKI010000009.1:0-5338 GCA_964620785.1 uncultured Aestuariivirga sp. | reverse complement strand
AGCTTGCCATTCTGCACGCCAAGCAGGCCCTCGAAGAAGGTGTAGTAGCCCGCCACATGCGGCGTGTCCTGGCGCTGAATGCGCGCATAGGGAAGGACAATTGCCGCCGCCTGCGACTTGTTCTCGATGGTCTGCTTGACTGTGAAGACATAGTCGTTGCTGACGGAAATCTCGCGCTGGAAGATCAGGCCTTCGCCATTGTCCCAGGTGAGGGTGAGCGGCGTGGCCTCGGTGAGCTTGGCGCCCGCGGGCACGCTCCACTGGCTCTTTGAATCCGGAAGCTTGAGGGTCTGCCCAGTTGCCGCAACAACGCCCTGTTCCGCGAAATAGGAATTCGCAGTGCCGGCCGGCGACAGGAAGGTGATGATCGGGCTCGTTGGCGAAGCCGTCTCGCGATAGTTCTTGAGCTTCAGGTCATCAATCTGCGCACCCACGAGGTTGATCGAGCCCTCAAGCGCCGAAGTTTCGATAGGCGCCCGCGCCGTTGCTGCGATCATCACTTGCCGGTCGCTCACGTCTGTTGCTGTCGCCGAGCCGGGAACCTGCGCCTGCTGGCCCTGCTGTTGCGTGACCTGTTGCTGCGTGGCCTGCTGCGCCTGCTTTGATTGTGGTGCTGCGTAGAAATATTGCCAGGCGAAGATGATGGCCATGGACAGCGCGATGGCCAGAATGAAATTCTTCTGGTCCGGCATGGCGGGTTTCTGGTTCATCACGTGTGCTCTGTCCTGTTGGGTGTGCCGTGGAGTTTCTGCAGCGCCGATATAATGTCTTTGCGGATGGCTTCAAAGTCCCGTGTGAGGGCGGCGGCCTTGCCGATCAGCACATAGTCGTGGGACGTCCGGGCGATCACCGGCATGGTGAGCCGCACGGCTTCCTTGAGCCTTCTGCGAATGCGGTTCCGGTGAACGGCATTGCCCAGTTTCTTGGTGCAGGTGAAACCGACGCGGGCAGGCTTGCCATCAGCGCGGTCGCGGGCCCGCATCACGAAGGAAGCTGTAGAGCAGGAAGGACCTTTCGCCGCCGCGAGGAAATCACGGCGGCGCAGAAGCCGGTCCATCTAATGAGAAGGTCTCAGGCGGAAAGGCGCTTGCGGCCGCGGGCACGGCGGCGGGCAAGAACCTTGCGGCCACCGACCGTGGCCATGCGGGCGCGGAAGCCATGGCGGCGCTTGCGGACAAGCTTGGAGGGCTGGAAAGTGCGCTTCACGACTGTAACTCCGTCAAAGATTCTCGTGCCAAGATATTGAAACTTATCAAGTTTCTTGCACTGCTCGGGAATTTCTCCCGCCGCAGCCCTCAATCGTCGGCACGGGGTGTTATTGGGTTGGCGGCGCTTATGGCCAAAACCCCCGGAAAAGTCAAACCAGGCAGGGCAGCAGGACACAGGGCCTGCGAGCAAACACGCGATCAAACAAAAGCACCGGCCTTGCAACTATTCTCACGACCCGGTGAGACCCGGTTGGCGCATGCACGGCAAAGGCGTAAGTCAGCGCCATGCTGCATGGGACCGACACAGAGCCTTCGCTGCCCGTGTCTTCCCGGGGCCGCAAATTCGTGGCGCCGCTTGTCATCGCGCTACTGATGCTGGTGGGTTACCTGTTAGGCCTGCACCACTACCTCACGCTTCAATCGATCGCCGACAATCGCGCCGCCCTTGAGGCCTACGCCGCGGATCACTGGCTGCTGGCACTCCTTGCCTTCATGGCTGTCTATGTCGCGGTGGTTGCCCTTTCGTTTCCCGGCGCAAGCGTGCTCACCGTTGTCGGCGGCTTGCTTTTTGGCTGGATGGTGGCTGGCCCCGCCGTCATTGTCAGCGCCACGCTGGGATCAACGATCATCTTTCTTGCCGTCCGCTCGGCGCTGGCCGACAGTCTTGTGAAACGCTCAGGCCCGCTTCTTGGCAAGATCGTTGGAGGCTTCTCCCGTGACGCGTTCAGCTATCTTCTCTTTCTCAGGCTCTTGCCGGTGTTTCCCTTCTGGCTCGTCAACATCTCTGCGGCAGTGGCAAACCTTCGTCTCCGGAGCTTCGTTCTCGCTACTGCCATCGGCATCATTCCCGCAACCCTGGTCTTTGCCTATGTGGGCGAAGGGTTGGACAGCGTTATCGAAGCCCAGCAGGCAGCCCATGCAACCTGCGTTGCCGCCAACGGCGGGGCGGCCTGCCCCTTCACGCTTTCGGTCGCCTCCCTTGTGACGCGAGAACTGCTGATTGCATTTGCGGCACTCGGCGTGCTGGCGCTGGCTCCCGTTGTCCTTCGCAGTTGGCGTCCACATCCATGATCTACGATATTGCAATCATTGGCGGAGGTTCCGCAGGGCTTTCGGTAGCAGCCGCGGCTGCCCAGCTTGGCCAGTCCGTGGTGCTGTTCGAGAAGGGCGAGATGGGCGGTGAATGCCTCAACGCCGGCTGCGTTCCATCGAAGGCCTTGCTGTCTGCCGCCAAAGCCGCGCAAGCCCATCGCACATGTGGTCCAATAGGCATCGCTGCAACTGAGCCCGTCGTCGATTTTGCCAAGGTGATGGATCATGTCGCGCGTGCGATCGCGACCATTGCCCCCCATGACTCGCAGGCGCGGTTTGAATCCCTCGGCGTCAAGGTGGTGAGAGCTGTCGCGCGCTTCACCGCACCTGACAGGCTGCTGGCTGGCGGAGAGGAGTTTGCGGCCCGCCGTATCGTGATCGCCACGGGCTCGCGCGTCAGCCTTCCTGCCATTCCGGGACTTGCTGATGTGCCCTTTTTCACCAATGAGACGATCTTCCGCAACAGGGTGCAGCCCACGCACCTTGTCGTCATAGGCGGCGGTCCCATCGGGCTTGAAATGGCGCAAGCCTTCCGCAGGCTGGGCTCAGCCGTGACAGTGCTCGAGGCAGCCGCAGCCCTGGGCAGGGAAGACCCGGAATTGGCAGCCGTCGTGCTTCGCCAGATCGCAGCGGAGGGCATCGTCATTCATGCGCAGGCAAAGATCCAGTCCGTCGCCGCGTCTGGCGATGGCATCGCTGTTCGCATCGAGGGCAGGGATATCATCACAGGCAGCCATCTTCTGGTGGCGGCGGGGCGGCGCCCCAATCTCGAAGGCCTCGACCTTGAGAAGGGCAACATCCGAAGCGATTCCCGCGGCGGTGTCATGCTGGATCATGGCCTTCGCAGCGTCTCGAACCGTAAGGTCTATGCCATCGGTGATGCCGCAGGCGGCCTGCAGTTCACTCATGTGGCCGGCTACCAGGCAGGTCTCGTCATTCGCCATGCCTTGTTCCGCCTGCCCATCCGCAATCGCACCGACATCATTCCGCGCGCCACCTTCACCGAGCCCGAACTTGCCCATGTCGGCCTGACCGAAGCTGAAGCCCGCGCCGCCCACGGCGCCGGGGTGAAGGTCTTGCGCTCGGATTTTGCCGGGAATGACCGCGCCGTCGCCGAAGCGGAGACCGCAGGTTTCGTCAAAATCATGACGTCGGCGCGGGGCCGCATCCTGGGGGCATCCATTGTCGGTCCCCACGCAGGCGAACTGATTGCACCGTGGGCGCTGGCCGTCACCAGGTCACTGAAGATTTCAGCCATGGCCGGTGTCGTCCTGCCATATCCGACCCTGGGCGAGGCGGGAAAACGCGCGGCCATCACCTATTATCAGGGCCTGGCCACGAAACCATGGCTGCGCAAATTGGTCGGAATCCTCAAGATTTTCGGCTAAGCTTGGCGGCATGCCGAAGCCCGTCAGCGAACCACAGCCGCCGCCACACAGCAGGCCGGCCCGTGGCCTGTCTGCCAAGGTGCTGACGATGACCGTGATCTTCGTCATGCTTGGCGAAGTCCTGATCTTCCTGCCATCGATTGCCAACTTCCGCATCCAGTGGCTGAAGGCGCGCGTCGCCCAGGCCGAGATTGCGGCCCTTGCCGCCGAGGCAGCACCCAATGCCATTGTCGACGGCGCGCTGCGCACGGAAATTCTCAAGGGTGCCGGTGTCACCACGGTGTCGCTGATGCGCGGCAACCGCAAGCAGCTCATGCTCAGGGCTGACGACAATGGCATGGTGGAAGAAACCTTCGATCTTCGCGGCAGCTTCCGCGTTGACACGTTGCCGGAGGCATTGTCGGCGCTGTTTCGCTCCGGTGACCGCCTGATCGGCATCGTTGACGACCCGCCGAACATGTCGGGTGACCAGATCGAAATCGCCCTTCACGAGCGCCCTCTTGTCCGGGCCATGCGCAATTATGGCCTCAACATTCTGTGGTTGTCGCTCGCCCTCTCGGCGATTGTCGCGGGCATGATCTATGCAGCGCTCAACCGGCTGCTGGTGCGGCCCATGCAGCGCCTGTCCGCCAACATGACCAGTTTCGCTGCCGAACCGGAAGATGCAGCGCGCATCATCAACCCGAGCGACAGGCTGGATGAGCTGGGCATTGCCGAGCGGGGGCTTCGTGACATGCAGACGGAGTTGCAGCACCACCTGCAGGAAAAGAACCGGCTTGCCGCCCTCGGCCTCGGTGTCAGCAAGGTCAGCCATGATCTGCGCAACATGCTGACATCGGCACAGCTTATTTCCGACCGCCTGTCCGAGGTGCGTGACCCCAATGTGCAGCGCTTCGCGCCAAAACTCATCGGCTCTCTCGATCGCGCCATCAACTTCCTGAACCAGACGCTGAAATACGGCCAGGCACAGGAACCCCCACCCGAGCGACGGAGCATTTCGCTGGAACATGTGGTGCGTGAGGTGATCGAGAGTTTTGCTCTCGCAGGCCCCGCCAATCTTGAAGTCAGATCGCTGGTCACGCCGGGGGTGACGGTTGACGCGGACCGCGAGCAACTGGCGCGCATCCTCACCAATCTGGTGCGCAACGCCGTCCAGGCACTCGAGGCCGGTCACGTTCCCGACATTCCGCCCCGTATCGAGGTGCGCGGCGTCAGGGAAGGCAGTGTCACCGTCATCGATGTCGCCGATAACGGCCCCGGCATCCCGGAGGCGGTGCGTGAGCGGCTTTTTGAAGCATTCCAGTCGGCTGCGAGGCCGGGTGGAACCGGCCTCGGTCTGGCCATTTCGGCGGAGCTTGTCCGGGCCCATGCCGGTACGATCTGCGTGAAATCGACCGGTGCAGATGGCACGGTCTTTTCGCTCACCATTCCGGACCTGCCCATCAGCATGGTCCAGCAGCGGCTCCAGCTCCGCAGCTAGGTACCGCGGCACCCGCCCACCAGCTTGCCTTTCCGGAAATGCCGTATTATGACGCCCCGTCCCGCGCTGAAAAGCGCCGGAGACAACGCGCCCGTAGCTCAGCTGGATCAGAGCACCAGACTACGAATCTGGGGGTCAGAGGTTCGAATCCTTTCGGGCGCGCCATTCTT
>CAZUKI010000008.1:0-25337 GCA_964620785.1 uncultured Aestuariivirga sp. | reverse complement strand
TGGAGTGGGCGACACGCATTCCCTTGCCCCCGCCGCCAGCAGAGGCCTTGATCATCACGGGATAACCAATGCCATCAGCAATTTTGACAGCATGGCGCTCGTCACTGATGACACCGAGAAATCCCGGCACCGTGGAAACTTTGGCAGCACTTGCGCGCTTTTTTGATTCGATCTTGTCGCCCATGGCGGCGATGGCGCTTGCATTAGGGCCGATGAAGGTGATGCCTGCGCCCGCCAGTGCCTGTGCGAATGCTTCCCGTTCCGAAAGAAATCCATAGCCCGGATGCACGGCTTCAGCGCCCGACGCCTTGCAGGCCGCCACAATCCTGTCGATCAGGAGATAGCTTTCAGAAGCAGGTGCTGGGCCAATGTGAATGGCCTCGTCAGCCATGGAAACATGCATGGCATTCTTGTCGGCCTCTGAGTATACCGCCACAGTGGCAATGCCCATCTTCTTGGCTGTCTTGATGATGCGGCAGGCAATTTCACCGCGGTTGGCAATCAGAATTTTTCCAAACATGCTGAGCTCACAACGGCATGTTGTCGTGTTTTTTGCGAGGCTGTTCGACAACCTTGACCCGCAACGCCGCCAGAGCGCGTATTATCCGCCGCCTTGTTGAGTGCGGTTGAATGACCTCATCTATGTAACCGCGCGAGGCCGCAACAAATGGAGAGAGAAAGCGTTCTTCATAAGCTGCGGTGCGCTGGGCAATTTTCTCTTGATCAGCCAACTCTGAGCGATAGATGATTTCCACAGCTCCCTTGGCACCCATCACGGCGATCTGCGCCGTTGGCCAGGCATAGTTGATGTCGCCCCCAATGTGCTTGGAGGCCATCACATCATAGGCACCGCCGAAGGCCTTGCGCGTGATGACGGTGACAAGCGGTACCGTTGCCTGGCTGTAGGCAAACAACAACTTGGCGCCGTGCTTGATCAGTCCGCCAAATTCCTGGTCGGTGCCCGGAAGAAAGCCCGGCACGTCTACAAAAGTAACTATGGGAATCTCAAATGAATTGCAGAAGCGGACAAAACGCGCGGCCTTCCTGCTGGCATTGCTATCCAGCACACCCGCCAACACCATCGGCTGATTGGCAACAAATCCAACTGTTCTGCCTTCTAATCTGCCGAATCCACATATGATGTTGGCTGCGAATTTCTCCGAGATTTCGAAGAAGTCACCCTCATCTACGACCTTGAGGATCAGCTCCTTCATGTCGTAGGGCTTGTTTGGGTTATCGGGAACCAATGTGTCGAGGCTGGTTTCAATCCTGTCAGGCGCGTCCGCACATGGCCATTGCGGCGGACCTTCGTCATTGTTGGCGGGAAGGAAATCAATGAGCCGCCGCATCTGCAGAATTGCTTCCACATCATTCTCAAATGCGCCATCGGCAATCGATGATTTTGTGGTGTGAACCGATGCTCCGCCCAGTTCCTCATGGGTCACGATTTCATTCGTCACGGTCTTCACCACATCGGGGCCGGTGACATACATGTAGCTCGTGTCACGGACCATGAAGATGAAATCTGTGAGCGCCGGAGAATAGACATCGCCGCCAGCACAGGGGCCCATGACCAGGCTGATCTGCGGTATCACACCAGATGCAATTACGTTTTGCTTGAAAATATCTGCATAGCCCGCAAGAGAAGCCACGCCCTCTTGGATGCGTGCACCGCCAGAGTCGTAGAGGCCAACGATCGGCGCCCGCGTCCGCAATGCCATGGCCTGGATTTTTCTTACCTTTTCTGCGTGCGCCTCAGACAACGAGCCGCCAAAGACAGTAAAGTCCTTTGCGAAGACCAGGATGCGACGGCCATTGACGGTCCCCCAGCCTGTCACAACGCCATCCCCGGCTATCTTCTGCCTCTCCATGCCGAAGTCGATCGAACGGTGTTCAACAAACATGTCGAACTCTTCAAAGGAATTTTCATCGAGCAGCAGTTCGATACGCTCGCGCGCGGTCAACTTCCCTTTGGCATGCTGAGCGTCAATTCGCCTTTGGCCACCACCCAGCCTTGCTTCAACTCGCTTTGAATTCAATCGTTCAAGGATTTCACGCATGATCTTTTCAGGGATATTGTTTTGAGGGTGCGCGAGAGCTTGCGACCAGCGTCGCAAAGACCAAGCGCCCCTCTGTTGACAGTCGCAGGCCGCAGCACGCGATATTTTGCGAATTTGAGAACTCAGTATGCATTATTGAATTTCGGCCCAGCGCCCAATCTCTAGCGCGTTTCACCTTGTTTAGCTGGAGCAATCGTGCAAATATGTGAAATTGCGAATTTTGCAACTATGACAGAGGGACAAATGCGAAAGAGAAAGGTCTTTTCTGGTGACCGGCTCCTTCGGTTGCGCGAGAAGTCGCGACTCACACAAGTCGAACTGGCGCGAAGGCTTGGCATTTCGATCAGCTATCTCAATCAGATTGAGCGCAATCAACGTCCTCTGACAGCCAGCGTGCTGCTTGAAGTTGCCAGGTTCTTCCGTGTGGATGTTTCAGATTTCTCAAGCGAAGGGCAAGATCGGTTGCATTTCGACCTCAGTGAAACGCTTGCCGATCCCGCATTCGGCGCAGCGGAAACCAATACCGCCGAAATCCGGATTGCCGTCCAACAAGCACCAAGTATCGCTTCAGCCTTGGTCAAACTTCAAAGCAGACATAGAGCGCTACTGGACCAGTATACGTTCTTAGGCGATCGCCTTGAGGCATCTGGCCAAGGTGAATTGAACTTTCCCTATGACGAAGTCAGGGACTTCTTTCACCAAATCGGCAACTATGTGGATCCTCTCGATGTTGCTGCCGAAAAAATCGCGCAGGAAATTGCAAATGGCGAATCCGACATTCTTGATGGCCTCTCGCGGCGGTTGGAAGATCGCCACAAGATACAGATCACCATGGACCGCCGTTTCGAACCACGAAAGCCAATGCGCCGCTACGATAACAGCAAGAGAGTTCTGACGCTGGACGCCTACCTTGAACGTTCGACTCTGGCTTTCGCCATGGCGCATCAGATAGCGCTGCTGGAACATGCTGACGTCATTCGCGACGTCGCCATGTCTGCCCGCTTCAAAAGCCCTGACTCTTCTCGTGTCTGCGAGGTGGCTTTAGCGAACTATTTCGCGGGCGCGTTGATGCTGCCCTACGCCGGGTTTCTTGAAGCCGCCGTCACGTTGCGTCATGACGTCGAAGCCCTTGCATCCAAGTTTGGTGCAAGCGTCGAGCAGGTTTGCCATAGGCTTTCGACCATGCAGAGGAAAGGCAGCGAGGGCATTCCATTCTACTTCTTGCGGGTAGACCGTGCAGGAAATATCACAAAACGGCACAGCGCCACCCGCTTTCAATTCGCGCGCTATGGCGGCGCTTGCCCCCTCTGGAACGTGCATGAGGCATTTGAGACACCTGATCGAATGTTGGTGCAACTTGCCGAAATGCCAGACGGCATCCGCTACTTGTCCATGGCGACGGCCATTACCAAGAAGGGCGCAACCCACGGATCAACGCAACGTCGATACGCCATTGGTTTCGGCTGCGAGGCTTCGTTCGCTGAACAGGTTGCCTATTCGGATGAAATTGACACAAAACGGCCGAGAGCTGTTGTCGAAATCGGCGTAAGCTGCCGGATCTGTGAGCGGCAAAACTGCGCCCAACGCGCATTTCCTCCAGTTGGCAAACGTCTCGGCGTTGACCAGAATGTGAGAATGCCGGTGCCCTACACTTTCGAAGTGTGAATTGTCTCACTCGGACTGGGCATACAAGTCAACTCGCTTGGGGCGCCGCATGCAGTTCAACCTGCACCAATGTGCTGTTTGCGGCACAGGCTTGGGCAAGGCTAGACGTTCTGCGATCTGCTGTCAGGACATTCGGATTGCCGTGGTCGCAATCAACGTCCTCATTGGGTGAGGGAGTGAACCAAGCGCCAGTCTCCAGAAGCACCGTCCCGCTGGCCAACTCATCCATGAACTTGGCGCCGCACAAAATTGTGCCTCTCTCATTGAAAACACGAACCGTATCACCATCACGAATTTTGCGGTCGCGCGCATCTTTCGGGTTGAGATAGATCGGCTCCCGACCGTTGATCTTCGCAGCGGCGGATGCTCCGTTGCGATCCAACTGGCCATGGAGTCTGTGTCTGGGTTGCGGCGACAGCAGGTGCAGTGGAAACTTTGTTGCCAGCTTTGAGCCTAGCCACTCCTTGGGCTCGAGCCAGACCGGATGCGCGGGGCAATCTGCCAATTTCATGTCGGCAAGTGCTTGGCAGAAAATTTCGATCTTGCCAGATTTTGTGCGCAGCCTGTTTTTGTCGGGGTCGGTCCGGAATGCACTGAGCAGCGTCCGGCGCAGAAGGTGTTGCGAGCGGCGGAAGACTCCTTTGCGCCAGAACTCATCGAACTCCGGCATTTCAATGCCCGATCGCGCTGCATATTTTTGGCCATTCTCGTATATCTGTTTGAGCCAGCCGGTCTCATCATGCCCGCCTGAAAAGGCATCGCCCACGCCCATTCTTTCGGCGAGCGCGCAAAATATATCAAAGTCACAGCGCGATTGCCCTATGGGTTCGGACACCTTTTTCATGGCTACGACATAGGGATCGTACTGCGATGCCATGATGTCATTGCGTTCCAAGGTCGAGCACACCGGCAGGACAATGTCGGCATGGCGCGCCATGGCGTTCCATTCGATCTCGTTGCAAACAACAAGCTTGGGCTGCTTCCAGGCTTTGGCAAGCCGCCTCAAATCCTGATGATGATGGAAGGGATTACCGCCTGCCCAGTAGATGGCCTCGATGGTTGGATAGCGATGAGACGAACCATTGTAGGTGAAAGCGCCTCCTGGCCGCTCCAGCATGTCGGTAATGCAAGCTACAGGGATGCGGAGTCTGGCGGGATTGGTGCCTTGCGGCAGTGCGCCAAATGGAATCCGCTCAATTGGTTTCGCTGTTGCATTGAATGATGTGAGTCCAAAGGAAAACCCACCGCCAGGCAAGCCAATCTGTCCTGACATTGCGGCAAGAACAACAAGCATGAAAAATGGTTGTTCGCCGTGTTCCGCGCGCTGAAGCGCAAACGTGGCCGTCAGCAGGCAGCGATGGTTGTGAAGAAGACCAGCCAGGTCTTCAATCAACTCTGCAGGCAGGCCGCATATGCCGCCAGCCCATGCGGCGTCCTTAGCCACGCCATCACTTGTGCCCAAGAGGTAGGGAAGGAACTTCTCAAACCCCACAGTGTACTTTCGCAGGAATTCAGCGTCATGCCAGTTCTTTGTGTAAAGGACATGGGCAAGGCCTAGCATCAGGGCTGTATCTGTGTTCGGCCGCAGGGCAATCCAGCGCGAAGGCAAAATTGCATCATAGGCTGATGTGGAAGGAGCAATAGTAACAAGTCTGGTACCGCGCCGCGCACATTCATTGATCCAAAAATCATTACTGTGTTCAGTGGCGGCACCAGGTGAAATCAAGCCTGTGTGCGCGGGCAAGCCACCGAAAGCAATGATGTACTCCGTGTTCTCGGCAATGACGGGCCACGTCGTACCGCGATAGATGATGTCATCTTCGGTTCCCACAATATGCGGAAGCAGCACCTCTGCTGCTCCATGGGAGTAGGTGTTCTTACTTGCCGTGTAACCGCCCAGCGTGTTGAGGAACCGATGAAGCTGACTCTGTGCATGATGAAATCGTCCGGCACTCGCCCAGCCATAGCTACCACCAAAGATGGAAGCAGGCCCCTTGTCTCGGTAGATTCCTGAAAGTGAATGCGCCACAAGATCAAGCGCTTCATCCCAGCTCACGTCGACAAACTCGTCTTCGCCCCGCTTCAAGCGATTGTCAGCCCTGGCTTCAAGAAATGACTTTCGCGCTGCCGGTCGCTTGATCCTCGTGGGTGACGTCAGCAATTCCTCAAAGGATTGCATGATGCCTGAGGTAAAGGTTTCAAAGGGATTTCCGGAAGCGTGAACCCCAGCGCTATCAACGGCAATTGCATAGGTGCCGAAATGCGATCCGTTGAGAACCATTGGGTCATCAACCATCTTTCGGCACCCTCTTGCTCAACAAATGCGCAGTGCAGGTTCTGGGTTTGTTGTGATCCTATAAACTAGACGCATAGCGGCTTGTTTCGACTGGCGTCACCTGTGCCGCAACAAAGTCACGCTCGCGCTCGGCCTGCTGCAGCATGATCGTCAACCCATCTTCACCCATGACACGTTTGAGGAACTCAGAATTACGGGCCAGCTCGATTGCGTGATCAATCGTTCTTGGGATTGGCTGTGCTTCCTCGGGTGACAGCTTGCAGGCATCACCAAGTGTCGCTGGGCCTTTGGGCTTCATTCCATACTCAATGCCATCAAGGCCAGCGGCAAGCTCGCAGGCGAGCAGATAGTAGGGATTGCAGTCAGCCGCTCCATCGCGCTTTTCAATGCGCACCGCATTGTCGCTGCCGTCAATGATACGCAAGGCAACAGTGCGATTGTCATAGCCCCAGCTTGTATTCACTGGGCAAAAAACACCAGGGCGGCGGCGGCGGTAAGCATTGGGAGTCGTCGAACCCGCAATCGACATCTCCGCCATTCGGCTTTGCATGCCGGCCAAAAATGAAAACCCGAGGTCATTCAATTTGCCATTGGTGGCAAATGCATTCTTTCCATTCTTCCAGAGGGAATAGTGCGTGTGAAATCCGCTGCCCGATTGATCTATGAACGGTTTGGCCATGAAAGTGGCATGATAGCCTTCACGGCGCGCGATGTCCTTGATGAAGTTGCGGAACAGAACAACGCGATCAGCTCCAACCAAGGCTTCGTCGTAGCGGATGTTCACCTCCACTTGCCCCGGTGCATATTCGGGATTGGATTGTTCAATGGGAATGCCAAGATCGATCAAGTGATTGCGTATGGGCGCCAGGACATGTTCGAGTTCAGCCGAACGGTTGACACCGTAGACATCAATGTTTGTCTGTTTCGGGCGTTTTGTTTCGGGGTCGAGCAGATAGAACTCAAGCTCTGTGCCGACAAACACATCAAAGCCCATGGCCTTTGCACGATCGACCTGGCGCACCAAAGCATTGCGAGGATCAATCGGTACTGCTTTGTGGTCCATTGTCTCGGTGTATGCGAGGCTTATGGCAACGCCTGGTTCCCATGGGCAGGCAATTGGCGCGGCAATCGGGAACATGTGCATGTCGGGATAGCCGTTGTCCATGCTGCAATAGGGGGTTTCCCAAATGTCGCATGTCATATCCATCGCAAACATCGCCGTGATGATGGCGATGCCATCTTCGCACGCAGCCTTCCAATGACGTTCCGGGATACGCTTGCCGCGCATTAGTCCGTTCAGATCCCCGAAGGCAAGAACGACTGTATGTGTGCCTTGTGGCAGTTCGAAAATCGGCTTTTTGCTCATTCTTATTTCGCTCCCTATTTTGCTTCACTCACGTGTGAAAGAAACTCTGTCAAAGGTGAACTGGGCTTGAGCAGGGTCCTCTCTGCGATGAGGCCCTCCACCATTGCGTGATCGCGGCTTCTGCGGGCAGCTTCAAGAAGAGTCAGGTTGAGGACATCTCGCTGAGCAATCGATCCACCGAACAAATGCGAGCAATGCCGATAACCTGCCAGAAGCTCTTTGGATTTTTCGTAATTTTCGCGGCCAAACTCATAAATGCCCTTGATGAGCGATAATCCTGCGGCCTTGATGATGATCGAACTTGTTGTTGGGCCATCGGCGTTCGCTTCCAGCGCCGAAATCAACCTGCGGGCTTCCTTTTCGCGCCCCGTCGCCATGAAGGCAAACATCGCGTGCATGTCGGTGAAGCACATGTAAGCCTGATCCAGCACAGGCTCATAGAGTTTTGCAGTTGGCTCCCACCTGTCTCCTACATCCACCCCGTCGAGCCCAAGACGCCACAAGAGTGCTGCCGAATCATGTCCGTCCATCAGCATGGACTTGGGACCCACCGTCATGTGGGTATCATGCAAGGCCAGGGCGCGATCGAAATCACACTTCTCAATGTAGTACAGGCTCAGATGCCAGTGGTTGTGGATGGACATGTAATTCTGGCCACCCCACATGTCCTCACATCTCTCCATGAAGGAGATGCCTTGTTCGGTCTTGCCTTGCATCTCATAGCAATGCGCTAGCGCATGTACGCCCCAAGTGTCTCTGGGGTTCAGTTCGACGCAGCGCAAGGCCATGGCTTCGGCCTGGCCATAATGCCCTGCTTCCTCAAGGCCGAATGCCTGCATCCCCAAGACAAAGGAGTAGTCTTGGTCCTTTTCAGACCAGTGATGGGCAACGCGCACAGGACGGTCTCGCGTCGACGAGGCCTGACCCAACAGAAAATCCGTCTGATGACCATACTGAAGAGCGATCAGGTCTCGCGGATAGTCATTGAGGATATCAGCATAGGCCTGCGAGGATGCATAGAAATCTCCCTCTAACCAAAGGCGGATCGCTTTGAGATGGCCTAGCTCTCTCGCATTGGCACGCGGCGCCAAGTCACGCAGCTTGGCATATTCTTCCGCAAGTTTCTTCTGTCTGCGCTTGTCGCTGGCGACGAGATAAGCACCGCAGAGAAAGCAACGTGCCATAATGAAGTCGGGCGATTGTTTCAGAAGCTCGGTTACTGCGCCCACCGGGTCTGGCGCGTAACCCAGCATAAGCCGCGCCGCTTCTGTCAACCGATCGACGTCGGCCTGCCGGGTGTGTGAAACAGGCGCCCCAAAGCCGTCATGCAAAGACATGACGCAATTCTCCATTGTCAAACCAGTTAGACATTTTTGTAACCATCGCGCGTCTGTGGCAGCTTCATCCCGAGAATTGATGAGGCAATCTGGTTGCGCAGCATCTGAGCCGTGCCGCCGCCAATGGTGAACATTCTTGCATCGCGCGCCATACGCTCCAATGGAAGATTGCGGGAGTAGCCCATTGCGCCGTGTAACTGGAGTGCATCATTTGTGACCTTAATAGCCATCTCAGATGCAAAGACCTTCGCCTGGGCGGCTTCCAACATGGAAGGAAATCCGGTCCCTCCGTTTTTCGCGGCCTTGTAGATGAGAGCTTGGGATGCGGCGAGGTTGGTGGACATGTCTGCCAACATCCATTCCAACCCTTGAAACTCAGCAATGGGGCGGCCGAATTGTTCGCGAACCTTGACGTAGTCGAGCGCTGTTTCATAGGCACCTTGGGCTATGCCGTGGGCCACTGTTGCTGCACCGACGCGCTGACCATTGTAAGCCGTCATCAACGAAGCAAAACCCCGGCGGAACCCTTCCGGCAAATGAACCACCATGTTGTCGGCAACAAACATGTCGTCGAAATGAACATAGGTTTCGGGAATGCCACGCAGGCCCATGGCCGGTTCACGCATACCGATGCGCAAGCCCTTCGTTTCGTCCCTGACTGCGATGAAGCCGCCGATGCCTTTGTCCTCGCCATTTTCAATGACACGGGCGAATATCAGATGAAGCCTCGAAACGCCGCCGCCGGTGATCCAATATTTGGAGCCCTTCAGCACATAGCCGTTGCCCGTGCGGGTGGCAGTCGTGGTCATTTCAGTCGCGGCACTTCCCGCACTCGGTTCGGTGATGCAGATGGCCGGCTTGTCGCCCTTGAGAATCAGAGAAGCAGCGAGTTTCTTTTGTTCTTCTGAGCCGTAAGCCATGATGGCGCCAACGCCACCCATATTGGCTTCAACCACAATGCGACCTGTGACGCCGCACCGGCGCGCCATTTGCTCGATCACCAGCACTGCATCGAGATAGGTCAGGCCCCTGCCGCCATAAGCTTGAGGAATCGTCATCCCCATGAAGCCCATCCGGGTGAGCTCTTCGATATTGTCCCAGGGGTATTCCTCGGTGCGGTCAACCGTGGCGGCACGCGCAGCGATGGCGCCATCAGCGAGTTCTTTTGCCTGCGCCTGCAGTCTTAGTTGTTGGTCGGAAAGCATCTAACGTACCTTTTCATGAACTGGATGTTTGCTTCACTTGCCGCGCAAAAACTCGGCAGTCACTTCGTCGGTATCGGCGCCACATGTCGGCGGAGGGCGACGATAAGAGACTGGAGTTCGCGACATCTTGACTGGATTGCCAATGAGACTGACCTTGCCGTCTCTCGTTTTTGGAGCGGCCATCTCGATTTTCATGCCCCGTGCCGCGACTTGGTCGCTTGCGAATACCTCTGGCAGCGTGTTGATGGGTCCACAGGGGATGCCGCGCCGCCCCATTTCAGCGATCAGATCCTCTCGCTTCCAGGTTCGGGTTAAATCGGCAACAATTGCAATCAGGGTGTCGCGATTTTCGAGCCGTGCCGCGTTCGTTGCAAAGCGCGTGTCGGTGCTCAGTTGCGCGTTGCCCAGCATTGCGCAAAATCGTTCGAACTGTTTGTCGTTGCCGACCGCCACGATGAGATAACCATCAGCGGCCTCGAAAACCTGATAGGGGACAATGTTGGGGTGTTGATTGCCGCGGCGCAAAGGCTCTTTGCCCGACAAGAGATAATTGGTGCCCTCGTTGATGAGCCATGCGATCTGGCAATCTACAAGTGCGATATCAATATGCTGACCTTCGCCTGTCTTGTCTCGGTGGCGGAGAGCAGCAAGAATGGCGGTCGCTGCATACATCCCGGTCATAACATCAGCGATGCCGACAGCAACTTTGGTTGGTTCACCATCGGCCGGACCCGTGAGGCTCATGATGCCGCCGTAACCTTGCGCCATCAGATCATAACCCGGTTTGTCAGCATTGGGTCCGGTCTGGCCAAAACCGGTTATGGAACAGTAGATGAGGCGCGGAAATTCCTTGCGAAGATCCTCGTAAGCCAAGCCATATTTCGCCAGGCCACCAACTTTGAAATTCTCAACGAGAATGTCGCAGTGTTTGAGCAGAGCGCGTACCATTGCCGTACCTTCAGACGTGGCGATATCCACGGCAACTGAACGCTTGTTGCGGTTGGCGCAGAGATAGTAGGCACTCTCGCTGGTCGGCTTACCGTCAGACCCCAGCACGTAAGGCGGACCCCAACCGCGCGTATCATCACCACTGCCGGGTTTCTCAATTTTCAGAACATCTGCGCCATAATCCCCCAGGAGCTGGGTGGCGGTGGGGCCAGCCAAAATCCTGCTGAGATCAAGCACCCGGATGCCATCCAAGGCCCCAACAACATTTGCCGACGTCGTCATGAATTACGTGCTCGTACCTGACTTGGGTTGGGTCTTGATACACGAGGCCGGGTGTTCCGGCCTCGTGTCTCTTGATGAGTGGGACCAACGCAAGATCAAGCTTTTCTGTTCTATGGTGTTAGTTCAGGATCTTGCCCAGGTTGCTGTAGATTTGTGGCCGGGCGGATTTGAGCCAGTTCGCAAGCACAATTCCGGCGACAATCAGCAAACCAATGATCAACGGGAAGGATTTGACGACAGGCGATTCCGATCCACTAACGTATTGGATGTTGGCAACCAGAAGATAGAGGCAGATCGCCAGAGCAACGACCGAGATTGCAGGGGCAATCAGGCGCTGCCACAAGCTTACTCCTCGCGCATCTCTGTTGAAGAAGGCGACAACCGACACCGACACCAAGATCTGGATGATCAATATGCCGATTGCGGTGAAACCCGAGGCCCAGCCAACGACGATCGTGGGATCAAGTCCAGCAAGCCCAAGGATGACGAACACAACCGCCAACAAAATGAGTTGGACCAGGCCCGCGACATGCGGAGATTGGTGTGCGGCATGAGTCTCAGCCAACTTTTTGGGCAACAATCCTTCGCGGGCGATGACAAACAGATAGCGATTGATTGTATTGTGAAAAGACAAGACGCAGGCGAACAAGCTGGTCAACATCAGCACCTGCAGAATGACACCGAACAGTGCTCCCAAGTGCCCTTCAATGGCAACTTGATAGAGGCCAGTGAAGTTAGCATTCGCCGCTTCGACCAGCTTTGAAGGGCCGTAGTGCAGTGAAATGATCCACGTTGAAAAGGCGTAGAACGCGGCAATCAACGTCACCGCAAGAAATGTCGCCACGGGAATGGTTCTAGATGGATTGCGCGCCTCCTCGCCAAAAATGGCTGTGGCTTCAAAACCGATGAATGATGAAACGACGAAGACCAAGGCCACACCCAGATTGCCAGACGTGATCGACGCAAGACCAAAGGGAGAGAGGGTAATGCCTTCCGGCCCGCCGCCTGCAAGAAGAACAGCGATGCCCAAGAGGAGAAGGATTGCGACTTCTGCCACCATCAGGATTGTTAGCACGCGGCCGGACAGGTCAATGGCCCGGCGACCCGTGAAGTACACGGCGATCTGCAGCACTAAGGCACAAATCCACCAGGGTACATCGACGTTGGTCCAAGACATGATGCCTGCATTTGCAAAGATGCCGAACAAGGCTGTTGGCATGATATTCACCGCAATATAGGAAGCGATGGAAGCCAAGGCACCGCCGACGCCCAGAGGCTTGCCAAGGCCAGAGGCGATATAGGGATAGAAGGAAACTGCCCGCCCAACATGAGAGCTCATGGCGGTAAAGCCGACACTGAACAACACATACAACAGACCGACGATGATGAAAGTCAGTGGCACACCATTGCCATTTCCGAATGCAAAGGCGTAGGGCGTTACACCCACGACTACTGCAAGCGGCGCGGCGGCGGCCATGACGAAAAAGACGATGTGCCAAATGCCAATGGCATTCGGCCGCAAATTCATTGAATCAGACACTCTGGATTCTCCCCATTTTTGCGAGGTCACATGAGTTGGGATCACAACTCCGCGCCTCCATTGCTTGTTTTCTTGTTCTTTGGGGTCACGCTAACGTTATTTTGTCTGGCACAAAAGCGATTAAACATGCATATTAGTGTTGGAAAAACCAACAAAGGCGTCGATCATGAATTTGCGATTCCTCCGCACAATCATCGCCGTTGCTGAGCACCCAAGCCTCATTTCGGCGGCACATTCGCTGGGGCTGAGCCATTCTTCGGTCAGCTTGCAGATCAAGGCCCTTGAAGACGAATTGCAGTTTGAGGTTCTTGACCGCTCGACCCGGCCGCCGACCTTGACCGACAAAGGCTTGGCCCTTGTCGAGTATGCCCATCAGATGCTGAGCATAAAGGATGACATCCAGTCCTTGGCCCAGGGCGTCAATCTCGCGGGGCGAGTGACGATTGGAATTGTTCCGTCTGCATTGGTTGGGATCATGCCACCGGCCTTGGCGCAATTCCGCTCTTCGCACCCGGAATTGCAAATAAGCATTCGCAGCGGATTATCAGGTGAGCTGGCCCAGGCCGTGCGCACCCATGATATTGACCTTGCCGTTGTGACCCAACCAAAATTGCTACCGGATGGGCTTGTCTCGCAAGACATTTGTCATGAACCTCTTGATGTCATCATGCCCATGTCAATGTCATGCGAAACCGATTCAGAAGCACTCAGTCATCCTTTCATCTGGTTCAGCCGCAGCACTTGGGCCGGTCGGAATATTGAAGAACAATTGACAGCACGGCGCATTGCAGTTCGGCCCGTCATGGAAATAGACTCCCTGGAGGCAATCGAATCCTTGGTCGCACACGGTTTTGGCGTTTCGATCACGCCGCGCCGCATCGGCCTCGACTACGCTAGATCTGGTCTCCGGCGGCTGCCCTTCTGTCAGCCCCAGCAGGTTCGTACCTTATCCATGATCAGCAGGGAAAGAAGCGGCCGCCGACACATCGCCGACAGCTTACTGAAGCAGCTTCATCAAATCATAAATCCAAAGTCAGATCCGTCTTCGGAACTGAACAGCAAATAAGGATCTCTCCCTGCGCTGGTTTTTCAAACGGCTCAAAGTTGTAGGATATTTCGCCTCCAACAACTTTCGTCTTGCAGCTTTCACAGGTCCCGCCACGGCAGCTGTAATTGGGCATCAGGCCCTGCTCCTCGGCAAATTCCAACAGGTTTCCGCTGCTGCTGTCCCAAGGAACGCTAAGCCCGGCTTTCACAAAGGTAACCATCGGCACCACAAGTGGGTCAACTGATTTCACATTTGGTGGAGGTAAATTCTCACCTGGCTTTCTCGCCCGCAACAAGGTTGCCGGGCCGAAGAATTCATAGCGAATTCTGTCATCACTTACGCCAAGGCTCGCCAAAATGTCATAGAGCGCCTGCATGAACGGGCCTGGACCGCACAAATAGAAGTCATAGTCATCGAGCGGCAAAAGCCCTTGCAACGTGCGAGCCGATAGAAACCCGGTACTATCATAATCATGGCCCGGCCTGTCTTCATGACGCGGCATACGGTAGCAGAAGTGCGTTTTCATTGTCGGGCAAATTTTCGCCAGGCTGCGCATTTCATCGCCCAGTGCATGTACAGCCCCATCTTCGCACGCATGGATAAATGTGAAGGCCTTTCCCTGCAAAGCGAGCTTATTGGCCATTGCGACCAGGGGCGTAAGGCCAACACCGCCGCTAATCAGCACCACGTGCCGCCGCGTCGAAGAATCAAGACGGAACTGGCCAAAGGGGCCCGCCGCGCGAACCGCAGTTCCAACAGCGATCATGTCGTGGAAATAGTTTGAAGCAAGACCCGGTTCATAACCTGGGGCTGCCGGTTCACGCTTGATGGTGACACGCAATGCCCCATCGACCACGCCGGAAATTGAGTATTCCCGGCGAAGGGACGATCCATTTGGGCCACACGGCAATTCAAAGATCAGATACTCGCCTGGGCAGAATTCCGGCGTCCCGCCGTTTTCGTTGCGCAACAAGAACGATGTGATCGTCGTTGATTCAACTTTCTTTGCGACAACACGATAGGTTTGAAAATTTCCAGACAAGATATGTCTCCCGCAGCTTGGCTGGCGTCAACGATGAAACGAAACGTCAAGGTGCTCTATGCCGTTGACGAAATTCGAACTTACAAATTCAGGTGTGCCCTTGATCTTGAGCTGCAGGCCACGATCAAGAATTTCGGTGAGGAGAACTGCGAGTTCAAGGCGCGCTAGGCCAGCGCCAAGGCAGGTATGAACTCCACCGCCACCAAAGCCCGCGTGGACCGGCATCAACGGGCGCGCCACGTCAAACTTGGCCGCATTGGGGAAGCGAGCCTCATCGAAATTGCCGGAGGCATACCACATGACAACGCGTTCTCCCTTTCGGACCAAAGTTCCCGACAGTTCGACATCCTCAGTGGCGGTGCGACGGAAGTAAAGGATGGGCGAAGAAAAGCGAACAACTTCCTCCACCGCTGAGGCGAGCAGGCTGCGGTCCTTGCGGACGCGCTCAAATTCATCGGGGAACATCGCCATCTGCAGCGCCAGATGTGACATGGCTGTGCGGGTCGTTTCATTGCCTGCAAAGATCAGCAGGCGGAAAAAGTTGGTATATTCGTCATCGGTCAGGCGTTCACCATCGACCTCAAGCGTCACGAGTTTTGAGATCAGGTCATCGCGCGGCTGTTCCCGGCGTGCGGCACCAAGTCGCCGGGCGTATTCACGCAAACCGTGTGCCGCAGGACTGTTGAAAGGCAAAAGCCGCAGCGGCGTTGTGTTGCCGTAGGCGGTTGGATCGAGAGGTGCAGCCGAGGTGCCGGCGACGAGATAGTCGGTCATCTCGATCATCAATCCGTGATCTTTAGGCGGAACGCCCAGCATGTCGCAAATGATGCCAATTGGAATGGGTTTGGCGATGCCTTTGACCCAGTCTCCGCCGCCTTGGGCTTCGAGCACATCTAATAGCGCACCGGCGCGTTGTTTTACGATGGGCGCATAGTCTTTAATGTTTTTGGGGATGAAGCCGGGGTTCACCAATCGCCTGAGGCGTGTGTGTTCTGGCGGGTCCATGTCAATCATTGAGGCGCGCACGGACAGCGCGTCCTCATCAATGTTGTAGATTTGAATGTGTCCGACAGCGGAAGAGAAGCGTTCCGGATCGCGGGAAACCTTCACAATGTCGTCGAACCTGCCGACTGACCAGAAGCCAGATTCCGGCCCTTCGCTGATAAGTGGATTCCAAGCCAGCCCCGGCATTTCACGCAACTCTGCGAAAGCGGCTTGGGGAATACCCTGATCAAACTTGGCGGGGTCCGCCAAGTCGATACTGATGCTCTGTTTTGCCGACACGAAGTTCACTCCCCTTGCGCAAGTCTAGTTTCAAACCGCTTTACTGCATACTGAATACTGTATACACTTTTGATGAACAGCGCAAGATCGCGTGCGAAAGGCATGGCATGACAAAAATGTTGGATCGGGACGGTGGGGCAATAGGCTGGTGCGAATGTGGGGCAGGAGAACCTGTTGTTTTCATTCACGCGATGGTGACATCCCGCATTGGGTGGGCTGCGCAGTTTGAGACCCTCGGTAGCGGCTATCGTTGCATCGCTGTGGACTTGCCAGGCTTTGGGACTTCGAAGCCTTTAGGACCGCAGGCCTCCTGGAAAGAAGCTCTACCTTGGCTGGATGGGTTTCTGGATGATGCCATCGGCTCTGGCCCCGCGCATTTTGTCGGACTTTCGGTCGGTGGCATGATGCTTCAGCACTTTGCAGCAAGTCGGCCAGACCGGGTGAAGAGCATTGCGATGCTGGATTGCTCTCCCAAGTTTGGGTTCGGCAACAACAGCTCAGGCGCCGAATTCGAACGTTGGGTGATGGACCAGCTTGCCAGCCGCAGCCTGCCAGAATTTTCCGCTGACATGGTGCGCGCCATTGTAGCGCCTGAAACAGGGCAAGACGTTATTGATACGGCGCTGGCTGCCATGGGTAGGGCTTCGCGTGAAGGTCTGGAACTGACTGCCCGCCTGATCGCAGGTCACGACGGACTCGAAGCTCTCCCCAAAATCAAGTGCTCCACCCTGGTGATGGCTGGCGAACACGACAAGGAAACGCCGCCTGCCTATGCGCGGGAAATTGCCAACCGTATCCTGAACGCCAATCTGACGATTGTTCCGGGGGCTGGCCACATTCTCAATATCGAGGCGCCAGATGCTGTGTCAGATCGCCTTCGAGTGTTCCTGAAACACGGCGCATAGGAGACGGAATAATGAAAGCAGCGCTGTTTCGTGAAGTTGGCAAAGACCTGACGATAGAAGATGTAAAGCTGGACAATCCAGGACACAATGAAGTGCGCGTAGAAGTCGCTGCAACTGGTCTGTGTCACACCGACCTGCATTTCATGCGCGGGCATCTGCCTGTTTCAGTACCTGCTGTGTTGGGTCACGAGACGGCAGGCATTGTCCGGGCCGTAGGGGCTGGCGTTTCATATCTGAAGCCAGGAGACCACGTCATCGGCTGCCTTTCGGCCTTTTGTGGCACCTGCGAACATTGCCTTTCGGGTCACCCCTCAATCTGCGAAGGACAAGACACATTGGTGCGCAGCGCGCCGCAGCAACCTCGCATTTCACAAAATGGCAAACCGGTCGCCCAGTTCATGAACCTCTCGGGCTTTGCCGAGGAAATCCTTGTCCACGAAAACGCGCTTGCAAAAATCGACGAGGCCATGCCGCTGGATAAAGCTGCCTTGATCGGCTGCGGCGTCATGACCGGCTATGGCGCAGTGACACGCACAGCGGGTGTGACTGCAGGCCAATCTGTGGCCGTTATCGGCTGTGGTGCAGTTGGCTTAAGTACCATACAGAGTGCGCGTCTTGCCGGGGCATTGGACATTGTTGCGCTGGACATAAACGATGAACGCCTGGGTGTCGCCAAACTGTTCGGCGCAACGGCAACCATCAACCCTTCACGGGAAGACCCTGTTGCGGGCGTCAGAGTGCTCACTGGAGGCAAGGGCGTGCATGCGGCTTTCGAGGCCGTAGGGTCCCCAAAACTTGTGGAACAGGCCTTCCTGATGACACGCAAGGGCGGCAAGACGGTGATGATCGGCCTCATGGGCCTGGAGGAACGCGTCAGCCTGCCATTTGGCCACTTCATTGCCGAGCGCATTGTTTCCGGCTGCGACATGGGCAGCAACCGCTTCCGCATTGACATGCCCCGCCTGTCCCGCCTCTATCTTGATGGGCGGCTCAATCTCGATGATATGCTGACCGCTCGCATGCCCTTGTCCCAGATCAATTCAGGATTTGCCGCCATGGATCGTGGCGAAGGCATTCGCAGCATCATCGACTTTTCCATGACATGAGGCGCGAATGGCAGGAATCGTCTAAGGTAACGGGTACTTGAGGACCGGTCTGGATGTTTGAAAAAATTGTTGTTCAAAGAAGTCGGTTGGCTGATCAAGTTTATGATCAGATTCTCAGTGCCATCAATTCCGGAAGGATCGGACCATCCGAACGCATTGTTCAGGAAAAGCTCGCAGAGCAGCTTCAGGTCAGTCGCACGCCCATCAGAGAGGCACTGTTCCGGTTAGAGCAAGAAGGAACTCTTGTGGGATCTGACAGGGGCGGTTTCGTCATTCGCGTCGCCACGCCCCGGGAAGTCATCGAAATCTACCAGGCAAGGCAAGCCGTCGAAGGATTTTGTGCGGGCCAACTGCATGGTTCCAGCACAGAAAAGTTTGACCAGATCGAAACTGTCATTCGCGTGAACGAAGCGAAATCTCATCAAGACGACCACGCCTACTACAATGCCAATCGCGAGATTCACCGTGCCTTTGTGCTTGCAAACGACAATCACTACTTGCTTGAGATGTTTGATGCCATGTGGAACCGCAGCCTTTCCTTTGGCACCTTCCGCCTTCTCGGCGCGGATTCTCTTCGGACGACCCTGAAGGGGCATCTCGAGCTGCTGGATGAAATCCGCCGTGGCGACAAGACGCGTGCGGAAGCCGCCATGCGTAATCATATCGCTCAAGGAATGGAATTGCAGTTGAAGGCATTGCGGGAAACTCCAGACTGACTTGCTTCACGCCAGCGATCACACGCTGGTTTGCATCAGCTTCGGACAAGCAGTTGCAGGTGCGTCAGCGTGCCGGTCAAGTTATTCAAGCCTTCGCCTGATACATTTGGTGAGACTCGAAGCACGAGTGCAATGTTGATGATCTCGAGGATGCGTCAGGTATGAGCAATGTCGCTGTCGAGTCGATCGAGGTAAGGCGCATACTCTGAGTTGTTTTTGTCTTCGAGATACATCTCGAACTCTGCCTCATTGTCGTTCCTCCGTGTCAACCAAAGGTCGAGGCTGCGAGTTCCCGCTCATCCATGGGGACATGAATGACAACAGTGTTGCGCCTGAAGTCGACGGTGATGTCGTCGGGGTGCGGCAGCGCGTTAGGGGGATTGGTGATGCCAAGATGTCTACGGCGTTCGAGTTGTCCGTCGTCAGATAAGTTGGGACATATTGCAACGAGAGCGAGCGGAGGCTCTGGTGCATCTGGGTTTTGATGTTTGGCGGTATTCCTGCAGTGTTACAGGCGCCTGGCTTTGAATGTGCCGCATTTGATCCTTTCTCTTTCCGGCAGGATGGTCTGGCTTCAACCTAAGTAGACATCGGCGGGAGTGAGATCTGCGATGTTCTCGTGGTAACGTAGATGATTGTAACGGCTGACGAAGTCAGTGACCTCCTGTTCGAGATCGCCGGATAGACAAGAGTTCTCCAGCAAGTTGCGGTTCATCAGGGTATGGTGCCAGCGCTCGATCATGCGTTGGGTCTGCATTTGCGGGTCAATCTCTTCGGGTTTCTGCAATGTTATCAATTCACCCCGCTGCTTGCCCCGCTTCAACGTCGGATCGCAGTCCAGTCTGGACGTTGATGGCATGGTCTCCCGTTGATGCCTCATAACGGCGTATGATAACGTCGACATAAAGCGGGTCGAGTTCGATGCCGAAACAAATGCGCCCGGTCTTGTGCGCGGCCATCAAGGTAGAACCCGAGCCAAGGAACGGGTCGATGACAAGGTCACCGCGGTCGGTGATGTCGAGCAGGGCATCGTGGAGCATAGCGACCGGTTTGACCGTCGGATGGTCCTGAAGCCCGCGGCGCGCATCCGATCCCAGCGATGAAGCACCTGGGTAGGTCCATAAGTTTGACCGATAACGGCCATTCTTCCCCAACTTGATATTGTTGACATGCGGAGCCTTGCCTTTCTTGTAAAGTGGCAGGAGTTCATGCTGGGAGCGGTAGTGACTGCCCATTCCGGCATTGGTCTTGGCCCAGACAATCAGATTGAGCTGCTCAAGATCATGGGATTTCGCTGCCTCATGCAACGTCAGCTGTCCGCGCCAGTCGATGAAGGTGCCCAACAAGCCACCGTCTGAGAGATGGGGCAGGGCAGCGCTGATCCAAGCCCTGTTGAAGGCGAGGAACTCGGCGGCTGTCATTTCTCCGGAGGCCATGGCAAACTCCCGGTGCTTGCCACTCGAAACATGCCCCTTGATCGGAACGTTGTAAGGCACGTCTGTGAAAATGAGACGGGCGGAACCAGCTGGCTGAGTTCCCATCAGTTTGGCAATCACTGCAGGATCCGTGGCGTCACCGCAGATCAGTCGGTGTGGTCCCAGCTGGAACACATCACCAAGCTTAGCGATTGCCTGAGCTCCCTCTTCGGGCTCAAGCTTGCCCTTTTCAACAGCCTGATCAGTTTCATCCAGAACAATGATCTGATCGATCTCTTCGCCAGAAAAACCGGTGATGATCGTGGGGATCTCCAGTTCAATCAGTTCCTCGAATTCAATCCGCAGCGCTGACAAATCCCACTCGGCCCTCTCTCCGAGCCGATTGATGGCGAGACGCAGCGCACGACGCTCAGAGCCATTGAGATGGGACACGCGGATGCAAGGGACATCCCGCAGACCCAATTCACGCGCTGCAGCAAGCCGTGCCTCACCGTCGATCACTTCATTCTCATTTCCCACAAGGATTGGCGCGCAGAATCCAAGCGCTGAGATCGATTGCCTGATAGCGCGAAGCTGTTCCACACCATGGTTCCGGACTCTGTTGCGCGTGACCTTCAAGTCATCAACAGCAAGATGCTCAAGGAAAAGGTCCGGACGTGCGTCGTTTCGGGTGAGCCTCATGTCCAGCTCCTCTCGCGCGGCAGCTGCCATACTGTGGCGGCGTTCCCGACCCTTGGCCTTGAGTTGCTCGGTAAGAACTGCTGGAGATGTCAGCACTCGGCCCCGATCGATATTCATGGCTTCTGTCCCTTGTTCTTGGCCGTCGCGGATTTGTCGCTAGCTGGTGGTTCGTCACGAACCCGTTCAATAGGGTCGTTGAGATTCTCTCTTCCCCAGAACGGCTCGGGCTTTTTCTCGCCCCGTTCCTCCTCCACCCGCTCATCGTATCCGGCCTGGCGTTGCTGATAGAGCACCGACACGATGTGCTCTTTAAAATATTCGTAAGCCTTGCCTTTCTCGATTTCCGGCAACATAGGTTCCTCAACATAGCTCATTGCATGCCGAACAAGGGCAATAGCTTTTATATCTCCCCGCGCAGCCATGGTGACCAACTGGCGCATGATCAATCGCTGCCCCGTCATGCGCTTTCGTTTTCCGCCTTCAGTTACCGTAACAAGACGCGAAAGCTCCCTGACTAAATCAGCGAATATGTTTCCTCGCCTTGGTCGACCTGACGGATTGCCACTTTCTCCCTTCTTATACTGATACTCCCGCGGAGGACTACCGTATCCGACCCTTTCGGAACCACGCGGAGGCGATTTGGCGGGATCGCTGCCCTCGCGCCTGAGTGGCCTTCTTGGGTGCTTGGCCATGATCACTCTCCGCCATCTGGTGTTGTTGGAGCGGGCTCAGCATTGGACGCGTTGGATTGTGCCATGGTGGCTTCGGCCAACTTGAAAATCTCAACAAATACTCGGAACAGAACGTCTTCTGCCTGTTTGAGGTGAGCTAACAGCTCCTGCGCTTCAGCCGAGTACTCGTGCACTTCGAGATTTTCAGATGCTTCAGAACTTGTGCAAGCTGGCACAAATGCCGTGCCTGGTTCTTCTGCACGCAACGCAGCAATAAAATCTACCAGGTCCTGATAGGATCTCAATTCACGTAGAGTCTTCTTCATTCTTCACCTCACAAACAGCCACAGAACCTCTTTGTGAGGTGGCTCCAATCAGGCTGCTTAGTCAGATGCCCCACCGACAAGTCGGCTCAAGGCATACTCGACTACGCAACCCTCCTTGGTATGTGCGTGAATGGAGCCGCTCTACGCGAGTCGGGCTCATCAACCGAACGCTTATCGTCATTCCTCAGAACCTGCAAGATGATTCAGCTGTTTAGTTCAAACCTTTGAGTCAATTTGAACGCTGGCTGGCTTGACACACTGTTGCTTGGGCAAACGTTCACTGCACGTGCAAAATCGTCGCCTGCATGCGTCTGAAAAATCCCTGCATCGCCCTTTGAATTCCCTGGTCAAGCCATGGTATGGAAGGCCGCAATGCGCTGAAAAAGCCGATTTTGTGGCTGATTGCTCCGTCCAAACCGAACGAATTGTTTGTCACATTCCTTGTTATTTTCCCTGTTACCAGGGAATTTGTGCCAGAGACCGGTTCGTCACAGATTGCGTCCACCACCATCCAGTTCCTTACAAACGCACTGTTACGTAGGCTCTCGCACATAGTGCCGACATTTCCGGCGCTTGCAGGAATGAAGTGGGCCAATTGCAGTCTCGGCAGAGACTTTTCCCGCGCTACTTCGGGGCCTTTCTCGGCAAAGTCTCAGGCCTCCGAGAAGATTTTCCAAAACCTCGGGAGGCTGTTCGCCGAGACTGGTTCGACACTCGGCAGAGACAGGTTCGACACTGCGCAATGAAGCAACACCCCACTACGGCAGTGGGGCGCAACACGCTGCTCGTTCCGGCGAGATGTCGAAAAGAGACCTAGTTTCAGCCGATCCCAAGTTGACGACGTTGTTCTGACCAGTCGACCGAAAGGTCCGTCATCTGCGATATGCCGAGGCCACGTGGAAGCTTTCCGTCGATGGCAGCCTGGATGATATCTGGAGCCAGGAAGGCCAAAGATAGTGTCGAACGCACGGTCTTCTCTGACACGTCGTGTTGTCTGGCCAAGGTTGCAACATCCGCAACCTTGCTTTCGAGCAGCGACTCAAGCCATCGCCTGCCCTGGGATATGCCTTTCAGCAATCGGCTCCGCGCCTCGGTCCGTACTGGCCGGGAGGTCGATTGTGTTTGATGACCAAGGATCTCCCGCCTGCGCGCGCTGGAGGGTTTTGCCCACGGAATGATGACAGTTGTGGATTCCGCCTCATTGGGTAGACCTTCAGCGGGCTTGAGCGTCAGCTTGATTGATGCTGGCAGCACCTCGACCTTGTGGATCATGTCTCTGATCGCAGTATTGTCAGCAGCTACTACATCGTTGTTTCGCTCGCAGTGCCTTTGAACAGCTTCAATGACGGCCTTTTCTATCTCGGTGGCTGGAACACGATGCACTGTGCCAGCTTTGGACCTCAATCCATGCGCCAAAACCGATGATTGATAGTAGCCGTACCTGATGCTGCCCTTCCTGACGTGGGTTGGAGACATGCGGTTGCCCCGGTCGTCATGGATCAGTCCCGTCAGCAGTGCTCCAGACTGTTGGTAGTTTTCACTATGGCGCGTGGTCTGCTTGCGCCGGATCTCTTGAACCCTTTCAAACTGCTCCTGACTGATGAGCGGTTCGTGCTCGCCGGGATAGCTTTTGTCCTTATGGTTGATCTCCCCCAGATAAACCCGGTTGCCGAGGATATGCGACAGGGGTCCTGCCATGAAGATGATGCCGCCCACCTCTTCTCCGGAACTGCGCTTGCGGACCCTTGACCTGATTCCACGCTGTTCCAATTCCCTTACAAGGGCAGGAATGGATCTGAGTTCACAATAGAGATCAAAGATCAGCCGGATATGGGCTGCCTCAGATGGTTCAACCACGAGCTTCCGGTCCTCCACCCTGTAGCCATAAGGAACAACACCTCCCATCCAGAGACCCTTCTTCTTTGACGCTGCTATCTTGTCGCGGATCCGCTCACCCGTGACCTCGCGTTCGAACTGGGCAAAGGAAAGCAGGACATTCAGGGTCAATCTGCCCATGGAGCTCGTGGTGTTGAAAGACTGCGTGACCGAGACAAACGACACCTCATGGGCATCAAAGAGCTCCACCAGCTTGGCAAAGTCGGCCAGTGACCGGGTCAGCCGATCCACCTTGTAGACAACAATGACATCCAGCTTCCGCTGCCGGACATCTTCCAGCAGTTTCTGGAGTGCGGGTCTCTCCATGCTGCCACCGGAGAAGCCTCCATCATCATATTGATCCTTCAGACAAATCCAACCCTCATGGGCCTGGCTCTTGATATAGGCCTCCGAGGCTTCCCGTTGGGCATCGAGAGAGTTGAACTCCTGGTCCAGGCCCTGGTCCGTCGAGACGCGGGTGTAGATGGCGCAGCGCACGATCTTCCTCGCAACTGATGTCTTGGACAAGCTCATGCCGCTGCCCCTTCAGCGCCGGCCCTCTTCTCCTTCAATCCAAAGAAGCGCTGCCCATTCCAGTTGGTGCCTGTGATGGCCCTGGCAACTGACGAGAGGCTACCGAAGGTCTTGCCGTTCCAGGCATAGCCTTCGTCCAGCACCATCACACGATGGTCGACACCATCATGTTCCCTCACAATGACGCTGCCGGGTTTAAGTCGCTGATTGCCGGGATAGGGCATCGCCGGCTCTCGACCTGCCTCCAGATCATCCGCAATCCTATCGAGAAAGCGTGAAGCCAACCTGCTCAATCCTCCATGCTGTTGGACCTGCAATCGATGGGCCAGCAAGCGCGGGAGCAAGAACCTTGGGAGGTGGTCTGGCATCGCGCCGCCGAGATGTGAGTGCCAAAGGCAATCCAGATCAGCAGACGACAATTCTTGCAGTCTGCTTATGTCGGGCAGCGGAGTCATACGGCACCTTGTCCGATGAAGTATCTCCGCGGTTTGCCGTCCTCAGCCTTGCTCGCAATTCCGAGGCCAAACCTCTTTATCAGCGTGCCAGACATAAAACCTCGCACACTTTTTGGTTGCAAGTACGCACTTCTAGCTATCTCGACAATCGCTACCCTGTTGCTGCGCAACAAGAGTGCTTGAATCTTCTTGGATTTTGTCGATTTGGCTTGTTCTTCCTGAGTCTTTGTCACGGGTGGCTCTCCTGGTCCAGACCGCCAAAAATAGGCGCCGGTACCACCCCAAGCCCGCAATCGCGGGTGTCACCAACAGCAATGCTTGCCTTTAGGAAGAAGTCCAGTTCGTCCCGCAAAGGGGTTTGACGGGGACTTCAGGCTCATAACCTGAAGGTCGTCAGTTCAAATCTGGCTCCCGCAACCAAAACAAAGCCCGCTGTCTCAATGAGATAGCGGGCTTTTCTTATTGAGCTATGGGAGCGGAAACCAGCTCTGGGTTACACTTGGGTTACACTTGAAGAAGAATTTGCGGGAACTCACGCGTGTCCTCTGGGCCCGATATG
>CAZUKI010000007.1:18702-25427 GCA_964620785.1 uncultured Aestuariivirga sp. | reverse complement strand
CCGATGTAGCTGTCGCCCGCCTTCATCAACCCCTTGGCATGGAGAACGGCCATCAGCGCCGAACAGCCGGTCCCGGTCGGCGAACGGTCGAGCTTGCCCGGATTGACCACGCAGGCATTGCGCGATGTGAGGACGCCGTTCTCCCGTTCCAGGGGGCCGCGCATGAAGCAGAAAGAATAATGCTTCCATTCCGGCAGGGCGGGATGGTGAAAGGGAAGTTGCCGGTTCGCGGCCTTGACCACACTCCGTCCCGCCTCGGCCACTTGCCGCGCGTCTGACGGCGTGATCGACAGGCCAAAATCCGCCGCATCCGCCATGACGAAGCTGTCACCGCCATAGGCAGCATCCACGGTGATGTCGCCCACGCCATCGACGGTGATTGTCTCACCGACATGCGCGGCGAAGGCAGGGACATTGCGGAGAGTGATCGATTGCGCCTTGCCTTGCGAGCATTGCGCCCGGACCTCGATCAGTCCCGCGGGTGCCTCCAGCGTGAGCCTCGTCTCTGGCTCCTGCATGGCAATGATGCCGGTATCCAGCAGCACCGTTGCGACACAGATGCAGTTGGAGCCCGACATGGGCGGCGTGTCTTCCGGCTCCATGATGATGAAGCCCATCTGTGCCAGGGGGTTCTTCGGCGGCACCAGCAGGTTTACATGACGAAAGACGCCGCCCCTCGGCTCATTCAGCACGAAGTTCCGCAGCGACTGGTCCCGCGCGATGAAGCGCGATTGTTCCCATATGGTGTCTCCCGGTGGTGGTGCCACACCACCAACGATCACATCGCCCACCTCGCCTTCGGCGTGGGCGTTGATGATCTGGATTGCCCTGGTCGAGCGCATGCCGGGAGGAAGCGATCAGAGATCGCCCACGACACACTTGCGGGCCAAGGCCTTGTACTGTTTTTCCGTGAACTGGATGGGGTTGCCGCCGGCCGATGGATCCTTGATGGCCATCGCCGCCACTTCATCCAGCCGCTTCGTGTCAATGCCGATGTCGGCCAGCCGATGTGGAATGCCGACTTCCTTGCGCAACGCCAGAACGAACTTGAGGAAACCGTTGAAGCCGCCCTTGATGCCGAGATAGGCGGCGGCGCGCTCGATTTCCTTTTCGATCTTGCGGCGGTTCGCCTTCAGCACATAGGGCATGATGATGCCATTCAGTGTGCCGTGGTGAGCATCGTAAAGACCACCGAAGGGATGGGACAGGGCGTGGATGGCGCCAAGGCCGCGCTGGAAGGCAGTGGCACCCATGGCGGAGGCAACCAGCATGTTGGCGCGGGCATCGATGTCCTTGCCCTTCTTCACGGCCTTGGCGAGGTTCTCCTTGATGAGGCGCATGCCTTCAAGGCCTACGCCCGCCGCCAGTGGATGATAGAAGGGCGCGCAATAGGCCTCGAGACAATGGGCAAAGGCGTCAAATCCCGTCGCCGCCGTGAGCTTGGCCGGCAGGCCCACCGTGACCTCCGGATCAAGTATTGCGAATTTCGGCATCACGTCGGGGTGGAAGATGATCTTCTTTTCATGCGTTCCGGGATGGGTGATGACGCCGGCCCGGCCCACTTCCGAGCCCGTGCCAGCCGTCGTCGGGATGCAGATGTTGGGCGCAACCTTCGAGGCATCAGCCCTCGTCCACCAGTCGCCGATGTCTTCCAGGTCGAAGATCGAGATCGATTGGCCATGCATCAAGGCGATCATCTTTCCGGTGTCGAGCGCCGAGCCGCCGCCAAAACATATGACGCCGTCATGGCCGCCATTGCGGAATACCTTGCAGCCCTGCAGGACGTTCTCCTCGGTCGGGTTGGGCCGCACATCGGAATACATGGCAGAACCAAGACCTGCCGCGGCGAGACTGGCGAGGATATCCTTCACCATTGGGGTTCCGGCGAGACCCTTGTCGGTGACGAACAGGGGCTTCTTCATCCCCGCCGATGCACAGAAGGACGGCAGTTCCTTGACACGCCCCGCGCCGAAACGGATGGGGGTCGGAAAGCCGAAGTTGCGATTGGGTAGTGTCATGTTCTTGTCCTCAGATGAAAACTCTTGGGCCGTGTCAGCGTTTCGTAGCCAACGGTTGAAAGTGTGGCGCCGCGGCCAGTGTCCTTGACACCGGTCCAGGCCAGCGCCGGGTCGAGATAGTCGCAGCGGTTCATGAACACCGTGCCGGTCTCGATGCGGTCGCCGATGGCCTTGGCGGCATCGGCATTCTCCGTCCAGATGGCGGCAGTCAAGCCGTAGGGCGAGTCGTTCATCAGCGTCACCGCCTCGTCATCGCCCGACACCTTCATGATGCCGACCACGGGGCCGAAGCTTTCCTCGCGCATCACGCTCATCTGGTGGTTGACGTTGGTCAACACCTGCGGCGCCATGTAGGGCGTGCCCTTCTTGTCCTTGGGGAACAGCTTCGGATCCACATGCGCGGTGGCACCGCCGCGCATGGCGGCAGCCACCTGCTTCCTGACGAATGCTGCGGCATCAGCCTTGATCATCGGGCCGAGGGTGGTTGCCTCATCAAGCGGGTCACCGAGGACATAGCCTCTGGTCAGTGAAACAAAACCCTCGATGAAAGGCTTCCAGGCATCCTTGTGCACATAGATGCGCTCAATGCCGCAGCAGCTCTGCCCGGAATTGAAGAACGAGCCATCCACGAGGTTTTCGATGGCATGGGCCATGTTGGCGTCGGCACGCACATAGGCCGGGTCCTTGCCACCAAGCTCGAGGCCGACATGAAGGAAGCGCCCGGCTGCTGCACGCTCCATGACCTTGCCGCCTTCAACCGAGCCCGTAAAGCACACGCCGTTGACGAGCCCCGAGGAAATGATCTCGCCGGTCTGTTGATGGTTCAGGACAAGATGCTGGAACACACCCTTGGGCGATCCGGCTTTGTCAAAGGCCATCTGGAAGCGCTCAGCGACCAGAAGCGTGTGGCTGGCATGCTTGAGCACCACTGCGTTACCCGCCATGAGCGCGGGGATCACCGAATTGACCGTGGTGAGATAGGGATAGTTCCACGGCGCGATAGTGAAGACGACACCCAGCGGCTCACGCGTGATGTAGCGTTCGAAACCCTCCTTCGGGGCTGGCACGAGATTGGCAAGTGCGCCGGGCGCGATGGCAATCATGTGCCGGGCCCGTTCCTCGAAGCCGCGAAGCTCGCCTGCGCCATAGCGCACCGGCCGGCCCATGCTCCAGGCCAGTTCCGGCACGATTTCGTCCTTCATGGCCAGCATGGCATCGACGGCCTTGCTGCACAGGCTGGCGCGCTCGGTCAGTGGCACTTCGGCCCACGCCTTCTGTGCCGCGCGTGCAAGGTTCAAGGCACTTGTCACCGCCTTGCGAGAGGCAACAGGCCGCTTGGCAACGACCCGCCCATCGACCGGCGAGAGGGCTGAGATACATTCTGCCATGATCAGTACTGCTCGAAGCCGCGCCGCACTTCCCAATCCGTGACGCGGCGGTCATACTCGAACTGCTCCCACTTGGCGGTGTGGACATAGTGGTCGATCACATCATCGCCAAAGGCCTTGCGGAGCAGCTTCGAGCCGTCGAGAAGCTCCGTTGCCTCACGCAGCGTCTTGGGAATTTCCCGCAGCTTCTTTGACCTGTCGTAGGCATCACCCGAGAATGCAGGTTCGAGCGCCAGCTTGTTTTCGATGCCATCAAGGCCTGCTGCCAATAGTGCCGAGAATGCGAGGTAGGGATTGAGGTCAGAGCCGCCGACCCGGCATTCCACGCGGATTGCCTTGCTGTCTGCCCCGCACAGGCGATAGCCCGCCGTCCGGTTGTCGAAGCTCCACACCGCCCGCGTCGGCGCGAAGGTGCCCGCGATGTAACGCTTGTATGAGTTGATGTAGGGCGCAAGGAAGTAGGTGATCTCGCTGGCATGCGCGAGAAGCCCCGCCATGTAGTGCTTCATCAGCTCCGACATGCCGTGGTCGCCTGCCTTGTCGAAGAACTGTGGTGACTTGCCGTCCGCACTCCACAGCGATTGATGGATATGCGAGGAGCTTCCGGCCCAGGCATAATTGGGTTTTGCCATGAAGGTGATCGACTGGCCGATGGTCTGGGCAATCTCCTTGCAGGCATGCTTGAGGAACACATGGGTGTCTGCCATCGGCAGCGCCGCGTCATAGCGCACGTTAATTTCCTCCTGGCCGGCCCAGGCTTCACCCTTCGAGTTTTCGACCGTGATGCCGGCACCGTAGAGGCAGTTGCGGATGGCCCGCATCAGGTTTTCTTCCTTGGTGGTCTGCAGGATGTTGTAGTCACCATTGAGATGAGATGGCGTTGTGAGGGTGCGATAGCCGCTCGCCTGTGCATCCTTGAAGCTTTGGTCAAAGACGTAGAATTCCAGTTCCGAAGCGAAATAGGCCATCATCTTCTGGCTTGAAAGCCGCTCAAGCTGGCGCTTCAGGATATTGCGCGGCACATGCGGCACCGGCTTGTGGTCATGATGATCGAGCACATCCGAAAGCACCAAGGCTGTCTTCTGCAGCCAGGGACACAGCCTGATGGTGGCAAGGTCGGGGCGGATGACATAGTCGCCATAGCCCTTTTCCCAACTGGCTGACTTGTAGCCGGGCACCGGTTCCATATCGACGTCAACGGCATAGAGATAGTTGCAGGCGTGGGTTTCCTCATAGGCGCCATCGACGAAGAAGTTGGCCTCGAAGCGCTTGCCCATGAGGCGGCCCTGCATGTCGGGGAATGCGGCGATCACCGTGTCGATGTCACCTGCCTTCACCTGCTTCTTGAGGTCAGCGAATGTGAGCGTTCCTGTGGCCATTTTCTTCTCCCAAAATTGTTGCTGCCTGGGCAATTGGTACGGTCAAGCGGTTGGCCCAGTTGTTCTGTCCCGCGTGGTCTTGGATGAGATCATTCCTGATCTCGATCATCACGTGCCTGAGGCCGCGAGGTGCGGCCTGCTGGTTCATGAGGTGCATGACGCCGTCCTTGGGCCCATAGGGCTCGTTGAGGCGGGCTTTTTCTTCCGGAAATGCCTTCAGGATGAAGTTTGAAAGCCAGGCATCGCGATCGAAGAGCAGGCCCAGCTCAAGGTGCCGTTCCTTGCCCTTGTACACGGGCGTGAAGCTGTGGATTGAGGCCAGGATGGTATGTTGTCCGCGTGCCGCGCGCTCATCCAGAAAGGCCGCGATGGCGTCCATGAACGGGCGGTAGAGCCCGGTGATGCGTGCCAGCTTCTGGGCCGGTGAAAGGTTCCTGTTGCCGGGTATCTCGAAGATCTCGCTGACCTCGGGCATGGCACCATCGGATTCCGGTGGCCTGTTGCAGTCATAGGCGAGCCTGGAATAGCGCTGCAGGATTAGGGGTGCGTCGAGAAGTTTCGAAAGGATGCGCGCCGTTCCGGCTGCCCCGATGTCCCAGGCGATGTGACGCTCAAGGTCAGCGGTCGCCAGCCCCAGAGTGCCAAGCGCCTTGGGCAGGCGGTTGCTCGCATGCTCGCAAATCAGAACACAGGGAGATGTGCCTGTGCCATTGTAGATTTCGGCGGGATGAAGTTCATCCGCGGCCAAGAGACGGTCCATGATCACCCGAAGACTTTTCCTGATCATTCCAGATCGGCATCGGCCTGTCAAAACCACGGGGGCGGATTTGCACCATGCCATGACGGTGCAGCACTTTCCGGAGATGGCCGCCTTGTCCTAGAAGGACAGCCATGACGGTTGACTACGACTATATCATTGTTGGCTCCGGCTCGGCCGGGTCGCTCATGGCCTACCGCCTGTCCGAGGCGGGCCATACGGTGCTGGTGCTTGAATATGGCGGCACCGACCGGGGGCCGCTGATCCAGATGCCCTCGGCACTTTCCATCCCCATGAACATGAAGCGCTACAACTGGGGGTTCGAAACCGAGCCAGAGCCCCATTTGGGCGGCCGCCGCATGGTGACGCCACGCGGCAAGGTTGTGGGAGGTTCATCCTCCATCAACGGCATGGTCTATGTCCGCGGCCACCCGCGTGACTTCGACACCTGGGAAGACATGGGCGCCAAGGGCTGGGCCTTCAAGCACGTCCAGCCATATTTCAAGCGCATGGAAAACGCCCATACCGGCGATGACGAAGAAGGCGGAGAGGCCGGCTGGCGTGGCACCACAGGACCCATGCACGTCAAGCGTGGCACCCGTCTCAATCCGCTGTACCAGGCCTTCATCGATGCCGGCCGCCAGGCAGGTTATCCCGTCACCGACGATTACAACGGCCGCCAGCAGGAAGGCTTCGGCGCCATGGAAATGACCGTCCACAACGGCTTCCGCTGGTCCGCCGCCAATGCCTATCTGCGTCCCGCCCGGGAAACCAGGCGCGTCAGGCTTGTCACCCATGCCTTTGCGCGGCGCATCCTGCTCGAGGGCAGGAAGGCGGTCGGTGTCGAATACAGCAGGGGCGAAAAGCTCCATGTGGCGCGCGCCAGGCGCGAGGTCATTGTCGCCGCTTCCAGCATCAACTCACCCAAGCTTCTCCAGCTCTCGGGGATAGGCCCGGCCGATGTCCTCAGGGAGGCCGGCGTTCCGGTGCTGCACGAATTGCCGGGCGTGGGCGAAAATCTCCACGACCATATGGAGATCTATTTCCAGGTGAAGTGCAAGCAGCCAATCACCCTCAACGGCAAGCTCAACATCGGCTCCAAGACAATGATCGGTGCCGAATGGCTTCTGTTCCAGTCTGGCCTCGGCGCGACCAATCATTTTGAAAGCTGCGGCTTCATCCG
>CAZUKI010000007.1:14279-18602 GCA_964620785.1 uncultured Aestuariivirga sp. | reverse complement strand
ACACGCGAGATCATGAAGCAGAGGGCCCTTGCGCCGTTCCGCGCCGAGGAAATCCAGCCTGGCGGAAAAGTCCAGACCGACAGCCAGATCGACGGCTACATCCGCGAGCACAGCGAGTCTGCCTTCCACCCGACGGGCACCTGCAAGATGGGCGCAACGAAGGACAGGATGGCGGTTGTCGATCCCGAATGCCGGGTCATCGGCATTGCAAACCTGCGCGTGGCGGACAGTTCCATCATGCCGCAAGTCACCAACGGAAACCTCAATGCACCGACCCTGATGGTCGGTGAAAAAGCATCGGACCACATTCTCGGCCGTGATCCGCTGCCGCCATCCAATCTGGAACCGTGGATCAACCCCAACTGGCGCACCAGCCAGCGCTGATGTAACTACCATGCAAGGGACGGGAGAACGCCATGACCAAGCTCGACAGTGAAACGATTGCCGCATTCCGCCGTGATGGCGCCGTTGCCTTGAAGGGACTGTTCAAGGATTGGGTCGAGGTCTTGCGGGCCGGCATTGCCCGCAACATGGCAGAACCCAGTGCTGATGTCAGGATCTACCAGGGCAAGGATGGTGGCGGCAGGTTCTTCGGCGATTACTGCAACTGGAACCGCATTCCGGAATATCGCGACTTCATCTTCAAATCGGAGGCTGCCGAAATCGGCCGTGAATTGATGGGTAGCAAGACCGTGCGCCTGTTCCACGAGCATGTCCTGGTCAAGGAACCGGGTGCCGACGTTGCCACCCCCTGGCACCAGGACCAGCCATACTATTGCGTTGACGGCGCGCAGACCGTTTCCCTGTGGATTCCTTTGGACAGCGTGCCACGCGAACGCACGCTGGAATTCGTGGCGGGTTCGCAGGGCTGGGGCAAGTATTATCGGCCCGAGCGCTTTGACAAGACGCCCCTCAATGAGGGTGACGGCCTCGAACCCGTGCCGGACATCAATGGCAATCGCGACAAGTTCAACGTGATCGGCTGGGCACTGGAGCCCGGTGATGCCGTGGCCTTCAACTACATGACGCTTCACGGCGCGCCCGCCAACAGGTCACAGAGCGAACAGCGCCGCGCCTTTTCCCTGCGGCTTCTGGGTGATGACGTGCGCTATGCAAAGCGCGAGGGCATCAAGACATCGCCGCCGTTCCGTGGGGTGACGCTGGCTCACGGCGCTGCCATGGACGCCCCGGAATTTCCGCTGCTCTAGGCCTTCTGCGCCTCGGCAAGGAAGATGTCGCGCAGCTTGCGCGTCACCGGGCCCGGCTGCCCGCCGCCCACGCGATGCCCGTCGATCTCGGTAATCGGCATCACGAATTGCGAAGCTGATGTCAGGAATGCCTCATCGGCATCCAGTGCCTCGCTCACCGTGAAGGCACGCTCTTCGATCTCCACACCATGCTCCTGCGCCAGCCGGAACAGGGAACGCCGTGTGCAGCCAGCGAGAATGCGGTTGGAGAGCGGCCGCGTGATGATCTTTCCATTCTTGACGATATAGGCGTTGGACGAGGTGCCTTCCGTGACCAAGCCGTCTTCCACCTGCCAGGCTTCATTGGCGCCTTTCTCGTAGGCGGCCTGCTTGCCGAGCACCGGCGCCAGCAGCATCACCGTCTTGATGTCACGGCGCAGCCAGCGCAGGTCGGGAGTGGTGATGATCTTAACGCCGGTGCGGGCGCTGGCATTGTCGATGAGTGCCATCGCCTGCGTGAAGGCAACGAGCGTCGACTTTGTTTCTTTCGGAAAGTTGAATTGCCGGTCCGCGACGCCGCGCGTCACTTGCATGTAGATGACGCCTTCCTTGAGGCTGTTGCGCTTGACCAGTTCTTCGTGGACCTTGCGCAGTTCCTCGGGCGTGCACGGCCAGGCCATGCTCAATTCCTTGAGCGAACGGGCAAGCCGTTCCATGTGGGGGTCATAGTCAACGAGCCGGCCGTTCACGATCGGCGTCACTTCATAGACACCATCGGCAAAGAGAAAACCACGATCGAAGATCGAAATCTTTCCTTCCTCTTCGGGAAGGAACGCGCCATTTACATAAACTATCCGCGACATCGCAGCCTCTTTCATCAATCCGTGGCTTTCGCCTTCTTGCCCATGAGCCGGTCAATATAGGCGAGCAGGAGCGCCGACGCCACGAAGGCCATGTGCATGATGGTGAGCCACATGATCTTGCCGTTCTCATACTGGTTGGCGTTGAGAAACACCTGCAGCAGATGGATGGAGGAAATGGCGACGATGGTGGACGCTACCTTGACCTTGAGCGAGCCGGCATCGATCTTGCCAAGCCAGCTCAACTCACCGTTCTTGTCCTGCACATTGTCAAAACGGCTCACGAAATTCTCGTAGCCGGAGATGATCACCATGACCACGAGGCTGGCAACGAGGCTTGCGTCGATGAGCGCCAGGATCTTGAGGATGGCATCGGCATCATCGAGCACCGTCACCTGGCTGAGATATTCGAGCAGCTTGCGCGCAAAGGAAATGGCATAGAGGCCAAGGGAAATCGCAAGACCGAGATAGAAGACGACAAGCAGCCAGCGCGAGGCGAGGATCACGGCCTCGATGGCGTGCTCCAGTCTCTTGAGCGAGGTTCTTTCGTCCTTGGCCATGCAGGAATCTCCGGTGGAAAAAGGGCACCGCGCTACTAAGCGCGGCGACCTGAAAATGCAACCATGCGTGATGTCAGCCTGTTGCTGCGTTCTCCTGGCGCGTCTTCCAGAGTGAATAGAGTATTCCCGCGGCAAGGATGGAAATCGTCACGGCAAGACTCAAGAGCGTGTCCACCTTGATGCCAAGTGGTACGAGGAAGATCTTGATGCCGACCAGGACCAGGATCGTCGCCAGCGCATATTTCAGATAGCCGAAACGATGCATGGCGGCGGCCAGCGCGAAATAGAGAGAGCGCAGGCCGAGGATGGCAAAGATGTTCGACGTGTAGACGATGAACGGATCGAGTGTGACGGCGAATATGGCCGGCACGGAATCGACCGCGAAGATCAGGTCCACGAATTCCACCAGCACAAGTGCCACGGCAAGCGGCGTCAACCAGGTCACGAGCTTGCCCATGACGGGATGCGCCTTCCTGACCGTAAAGGCTTGCCCATGCAGTTCCTTCGTGATCGGAAAATGCCGCTGCAGATAGCGGAGCAGCGCGTTGTTCTCGAAATCGCCCTTGTCCTCGCCGGCCTTGAACATCTTGAGGCCGGTGAACACGAGGAAGGCGCCGAAGAGATAGAGGATCCAGTTGAACTGTATGACGAGCGTCGCGCCGAGCCCGATCATCAGGGCGCGCATGACGATGGCCCCAAGGATACCCCAGAACAGCACCCGGTGCTGATAGGCCCTTGGGATTGCGAGATAGCCGAAGATGGAGGCAATCACGAAGATGTTGTCCATCGCCAGCGACTGCTCGATGATGTAGCCGGTATAGAATTCGAGGCCCGATTGTGCGCCGCGTGTCCACCACACCCAGGCGCCGAAACAGAAGGCCACGGCAACATAACCGCCGTAGAGAAGAAAGCTCTCCCGGGCCGAGATTTCGCGCTGCCCGCGATGCAGGACGCCGAGATCCAGCGCCAGGAGTGTCACCACGACAGTGAGGAAAGTCACCCAGAAATAGGCGGGCGTGCCAAAAACGTCAGTATAGAGGAGGGCTGTCATCAGCTCCATGCCGGGCTCCGCGTGTAATGTTTACTACAACTCAGCTCCGACATCGCAGGCTTTTCAGCCTGCCAGAGGGGCCCGGCGCTGGTCGTTCGGAAATGGGGTGGAATGTGGCAACGTCAAGTGCGGCGCTGCATTAAACATTTGTAATACAATTATTCGGCGCTAGAGACAGTGCCAGGAGCAATAAGAGCCATGGGATCCCCCGTTACATGCCCCGTTACATGCCTTGTCGATAGCAGGGACAGCCTGGGCGAAGGCTGCCTGTGGGATGTTGCAGCGCAATGCCTGTGGTGGCTCGATATCGCGCGGCCCTCGCGCCTGCACCGCTTCGAGCCGGCAACCGGTGCCTACCGCATGTGGTACTCGACGATAATGCTCACGGCCATGGCGCGCCGCGCACAGGGCGGCCTGTTGCTGGTCGGCGAAGACGGGCTCTACACCTTCGATGAGGCCAGCGGCGCCATCTCGCCCTATGCCTTTCCCGAGGAAACCGCGGCCCTTGGCAATCGCTTCAACGACGGTGCTTGTGACCCGCAGGGGCGGCTGTGGGCCGGAACCATGATGCAGAACATCGGTCCGGCCGGGGAAAATCTCGACATCACCGCCGACACCGGGCGGCTTTACCGGGTGGGACTGCGCGGGAAATCAGCCCTCATGGA
>CAZUKI010000007.1:7194-14179 GCA_964620785.1 uncultured Aestuariivirga sp. | reverse complement strand
CCCAGGGGCCGCATTGACCGCATCGTGCCGATGCCTGCCACGCGCCCCACCTGCGTGTGTTTCGGCGGCCCGAAGCTTGATGTGCTCTACGTGACCAGCTCGCGCGCCCACCAGGATGCCAGGACATTGCAGCGCCATCCGCAGCAGGGGGGCATCTTCTGCTTTGCCCCGGGTGTCACGGGAACTGAAAAGAACCACTTTGCGGGATAACCGGGAGAAGCCATGAACATCGTCCAGTACCTGAACGAGAAGGGAAAGCGCCAGGTCGCCATCGTGCGCGGGGATGGCCTTCATCCCCTGAAAGGCATTGCCACGACGTTGCAACTGGCCGCCAAGGCCCATGGCCAGCGCAAGACAATGGCGGCCCTTGCCAAGGCGCTGGCGGGTGCGCGCGCCGATGACTATGCAGCGGCACTCAAGGAAATGCGCGTGCTCTCGCCGGTCGATCATCCGGATCCGGCCCATTGCATCATCACCGGCACCGGCCTCACCCATCTCGGTTCGGCATCGGCGCGCGATTCCATGCACAAGAAGCTGGATGCCAAGGACGATGCGCTGACCGACAGTCTCAGGATGTTCAAGATGGGCCTTGAGGGCGGAAAGCCCGGCAAGGGCAAGGCCGGCGTCCAGCCCGAATGGTTCTACAAGGGCGATGGCCGTTGGCTCGTCGCCCCCGGCAGGCCCCTGCCAAAACCCTCCTTCGCGCGCGACGGCGGCGAGGAACCGGAGGTGGCGGGGCTTTACTGGATCGCCCCCGATGGCAAGCCGCTACGCCTCGGATTTGCCCTCGGCAATGAATACTCCGACCATGTGACGGAGCGGCAGAACTATCTCTACCTGGCACATTCCAAGCTGCGTCATTCGGCAATCGGGCCTGAAATGCTGCTCGGCCAGTTGCCGGCGCATGTGGAAGGCACCAGCCGCATTCTGCGCAAGGGCAAGGTCATCTGGCAGAAGCCGTTTGTCACTGGCGAAGCCAACATGAGCCATACGCTGGAAAATCTCGAATACCATCACTTCAAGTATGACGCTTTCCGCGTGCCCGGCGATCTTCACATTCACTATTTTGGTACTGCGACCCTCTCCATTGCCGATGGCATTGCGACCGAGGACGGCGACGTCTTCGAGATCACCAGCCCGACCTTCGGCGCGCCGTTACGCAATCCACTGAAGGCAATGCGGCAAGGCTTCAAGCCTGGCGGCGTGAAAGCGGCATGACGGCACCCTTCATTGCAGTTGACTGGGGAACCACGTCGTTCCGCGCTTATCATGTCGGTGGCGATGGCGCCGTGCTTGATGAGCGCAAATCCAGCGATGGCATCCTGGCAGTCGGCAATGGCGCATTTGAGGATGCGCTGGAACAGCATCTGCGCGGCTGGGACACGGCATTGCCGGTGCTCGCGGCGGGCATGATCACCTCGCGCCAGGGCTGGGTGGAAGTGCCATATGTGGATTGCCCCGCGGGGCCTGAGGAACTGGCTGCCGCCATCGTCACGCACAAGCTCGCATCAGGTCGCGCCGTTCATTTTGTCACCGGGCTTCACATGACGAGTGAGAGTCTCGGACATGATGTGATGCGCAGCGAGGAAACCCAGGTCTTCGGCAGTCTTTCCTCTGGCGCGACGCATTTTGTGACGCCTGGGACCCACAGCAAATGGATCGATGTCGTGGACGGTCGCATTGTCCGCTTCGAGACCTATGTGACGGGGGAAAGCTTCGCGGCCTACCGCAACCACACCATCCTTGGCCGCCTGATGGATGGCGACGGCGACGACCGGGCCGCCTTTGAGCGCGGGGTGGCGAAAGCATTCACTGACCCGGCTGGCCTGCTGCACAGCCTGTTCTCGGTGCGAAGCCTCGGCCTCTATGGCGAACTGCCGCCAGTGGCCCTATCGTCCTATCTCTCTGGCCTCCTGATCGGCACGGAAGTTGCCCATGCGACGCGGAACCGTGCGGGCGGCGCCTACCTCGTGCTGGCCTCGCCGGCCATTGCCGAGCGCTATCTCCGCGCCATGCACATGGCAGGGCTGAAAGCTGAAATGGGAGATTCCCTTGCCATCGTTGCGGGCGAGCGCTTGATAGCCCAGTCCGCAGGAATCATTTGAAGGAAGCGCACATGAAAGTGGCACTGGTGACGGGCGCTGGTTCTGGCATTGGTCGCGCCTGCGCGGTTGCTCTGGGCGAGGCGGGTTATACCGTTGTCCTTGCCGGGCGCAATCTGGCCAAGCTTGAGGAAACGGGGAAGCTCATCAAGGGCAAGTCGCTCGCCTTTGCGACTGATGTTGCCGATCCGGCCTCGGTGTCCCGCCTCTTTGCCGAAACCAGGAAGGCCTTCGGCCGCCTCGACGTGCTCTTCAACAACGCCGGCACGGGTGCCCCCGGCACGATCCTCCTGGAGGATCTGACCTTCGAGCAATGGTCGAACGTCGTGAACACGAACCTCACCGGACCGTTCCTGTGCACGCAGGAAGCCTTCAAGCTGATGAAAAGCCAGGAACCGCAGGGCGGGCGCATCATCAACAACGGCTCGATCTCGGCCTATGCGCCGCGCCCCAATTCGGCGCCCTATACCTCGACAAAACACGCCATTACGGGCCTGACCAAGTCCACCTCGCTTGACGGACGCAAATACAACATCGCCTGCGGCCAGATCGACATCGGCAATGCCGCCACGGACATGACCGCCAAGATGTCGGGTGGTGTCCCGCAGGCTGACGGTACCCTGAAGCCAGAGCCTACAATGGACGTGAACGAAGTCGCGCGCGCCGTGGTCCACATGGCATCGCTGCCGCTTTCAGCGAACATCCTTTTCATGACGGTGATGGCAAGCAAGATGCCCTTCGTCGGGCGCGGATGACCCCTTGACCCACGCAAGCGACGGCGCCCACCGCGCCATGCTTCTGACCTTCGCAGCCTTTGGCTGTGTCGTCGGCACGCAGGTGGGCTCGCTTCCCGTGCTGGTCGAGCAGGCCGGCGTCAGCCCGTGGCACTTTGGCCTGGCCGGCAGCCTTGGCATGCTCGCCAACATCTTCAGTCTGAGCGTCGGCGGTTTCATCAATCGCTTCGCCAGCCACCGCACGGTGCTGCTTGCCGTCCTGCCGCTGGCCGCCGTGGTCCTGCTCTTCGCGCTGACGGTTTCCTCGATCGCCGCCTTCCTCATATCGTTCCTGTTGGTCAACATCGTACTTGGTACCATCGACCTGTTCATGAATGCCGAAGCCTCGATCGTGGAGGAGGAACGGCGAACGGCCTCCTTCAACACCTATCATGGCACCGTCATGCTGGCGCTTGCAGCATGTGCTCTCATGGGCAGCATCGTGTCCGTGAAATTGGCGCCGTGGCTGGGCGTACTTCCCGTTGCCGTGGTTCTGGCGATTGCCTGGGTCGCCATCTATCGCCATGCGCCTGTTCGCGTGCCTCATGCCGATGATTCTGCTTCCAGCAGCACGCCCCTGCCACTGGGCATGCTGGCGCTCATCGGTCTTGCCGCCGGATTCAATGTCACCTGCGAGGTTGCCGCCATCCAGTGGTCGGGCCAGCTGCTTGCCCTCACCGCACCTGAGCTTGCTGCCATCTCAGGCCTCGGCTTGGCCTTCTACGGTCTCTGTGCTGGCACCTTGCGCCTGTTCGGCGACCGCATCCGGACAAGCTTCGGCGATGCCAGGGTCATGATTGTAAGCCTCATCGTCGCCATAGCCGGGTTTGCCCTGCTCGGCCTCAAGCCGGGGTTCTGGGTGTCCGCCCTGGCCTTCGCCGCCGTGGGATTTGGCTTGGCTGTCATCTTCCCAAGTCTGTTCTCGCTGGTCGGCAGGCTGGCCCCGCAAGGCCGCGCCCAGGCCATGAGCTTTGCCTCATTTGTCAGCGGCCTACCGCGCATCATCTTTCCGTGGGCGCTCGGCATGATGGCTGCCGTTGACGGTGTTCATGCGGTCTTTGGTGCATTGGCCCTGGTTGCAGCAGGTGCCTTGCTGCTGATCATCGTTATCTACCGCCGTTCCGATGCGGTTTTGCTGCGCACCTGACAAAAAAGAAGGGCAGCGCGCTTGCGCTGCCCTTCGGCGTAACTGACTCGCCGTTTCAGTTACGCGGCTTTGGCCTCAATCTGCTTCGGCCTCGAACCTGCGGCGATGGCGATCTGCCGGGGTTTCAAGGCCTCCGGCACTTCGCGCTTCAGCGAAATGTGAAGCAGGCCATTGGCAAGCTCGGCGCCCGTGACTTCAACATAGTCAGCGAGCTGGAAGCGGCGTTCGAAGCTGCGGTTGGCGATGCCCTGATGCAGGACTTCACCGGAGCTCTCGACCTTGTCGGTCTTCTTGCCCGTGACCGTCAGGGCGTTGCCCTTGGACTCGATGCCAAGATCCTTCTCGGCAAAACCGGCAACAGCCATGGTGATGCGATACTCATTCTCGCTCACGCGTTCGATGTTGTAGGGCGGATAGCTCTGCGGTTCGAGGTTCTGCGCTTCGTCGAGGAGGCGGAACAAACGGTCGAAGCCGACGGAAGAGCGATAAAATGGGGTGTAGTCAAACATGTCACATTCTCCTTGAAGCCATGTGTGGTTGCGACCGCCCCAGATGGAGCCGGTCTGGAAAATGCAGGCCCGATTGGCGCCTGCAGTGAACATTTAGGAATGGCCTTGCCTCTTTCAAGGCCCGCGCAAGCAGCCGTTGCCTCAAAAATTCCTTGAAGATGAACCGCAGATGAATGCGTTCTTTTGCTGCCGTTCAACTGGCCGGCCCTAAGTTCGCAGGCATGGACGGCGTCCATATTCGTGCGTGAACCGTAAGTGATTGAAGGAGAACTGAAATGTTGATGCGGAAATTTGTCAAGCCAGCCTTGCTGGCGCTTGCACTGGTTGGTGCTGCCTCCGCAGCGACAACTGCCGCGAAAGCGGATGTCAATGTCGAAGTCGGCATCGGTGGCTATGACCGCGGCTGGGACGACTATGACTCCCGCGAATACTTTCGCCCCACCTTCCGCCATCACCAGCGTTTCCGCATTTCCTGCTGGGAAGGCAAGGACCGCGTTGAATGGGCGGGCTTTCGCAGGGTGCGCCCAGTTGATTGTTCCGGTTCACGCTACACCTACAAGGCGCGCAAGCACGGTGATGTATTTGTCATCTCCGTAAACTCCCGCACCGGTCGCATCGTTTCGGTTCGCGGAATCTATTGATCGTGGCCGCGTGCGCGTGTTTACACGGCTGAGTTGGTGCCAGGGGGTGCTTTTCGGAGCGCCCCCTGGCATGATTTGGCCATGATCGGACAATAGGAATGATAGGACGAAACGGGGGACTTAAGACAATGTTTCGCATCTGCGCGAAGGTGCTGTTGATTTCCACACTGGCCTTTGCAGGACCAGCTGTTGCCGGCAATCTTGGCAAACCAGGCGAACGGCACATTCACATTCCGCCGCAGTCCCATCACTGGGCAGGCTGCGGCTCAGGTCTCATGCGCCACTGCTCGGCCAAGGACCGTGACTTTCCCATCGAACGGCTGCGTCGCATCAGTTGCAGCGAGGCAAGGGACATTCTTGACGATCGTGGCTTCAGCCGGATCAAGACCGTCTCTTGCGGTGGCATCAATTACAAGTTTACAGGCCGCTGGAAGGGCAAAACCTATCGTCTCTGGGTGAGCCGCGCGACCGGCGATCTCGTGTCAATGAAGCGTATCAAGTAGAGGGTCGAGTCATGTTCCGCATCGTATCCCTGTCAGTTCTGGCCGCGCTTGGTGCCACTGCTCTTGCCGCACCCGCCGAGGCTGACCACCGCTGGCGTCAACGTCACACGATGTTTCCGCTGATCGAGGTGTTCCCCGGTGGCTGGAGCGACGAGAGCGACAGCGCCTATCTCTATGATGACGAAGGCGACAACGTCGATGTGCCCAAGCGCCTGAAGCGCAACCTTCACGCCAAGGACAAATGGTGGCTCTATGAAGACAGCCAGAGCCTGGAACCGGCCGTCAAGAAACCCGCCAAGAAGCCTGCCAAGAAAAGCACGGCTGCCGCAAAACCTGTGAAGCCGGCACCGAAGCCGGTGGCGAAGTTGCCGGTCGACACGGCCTCGGCATCCGCCAAGGATATTGAACCGGAAGTCAAGGTGACGGCTCCCAAGGTGATTGACTCCAAGGTGACATCACCGAAGGCGACAGCCACGATTGTGGAAACGCCAAAGGCAGTCGAGATCAAGAAGCCCGTGACCGTCGAGAGCAAGGCTGCGGCAATCGAGCCACCGGCCAAGGCTGCGGCAAAGCCATCGCCTCCGCTCGCGACTGCCGCTGTCAAGAAGCCGCCAGTCACCAATGGCATCGGTTGCACGGCAGGTGCTGCTGTTGTCACAGGCTATGGTTTTGGTGACGTGAAACCCAAAACCTGCACCGGCGCAACCTACTCCTACACCGCCACGCGGGCTGGAAAGTCCTTCGTCATTGAGCTGACCGCGGCCTCTGGCGAAGTGGTGGACGTCAAGAAGCTGTAGCTTCACTTCACGCTCGCATTGCCCGGGGCCAGCGGCTAAACCGCTGGCCTTGGCCATGGAACCCCTGAATCAACTTTTCGAAACACCCGACAGCCGCAGCCCGCAGGGAGCGGCTGTCCATGTCTTCGCCGCCAGCGACGGTGTAAAGCTGCGGGCCATTTCCCTGCCGGCCTCAGCGGGAACTGAACCTCGTGGCACTGTCGTCATCGTCAATGGCCGCGCCGAGTTCTTCGAGCGCTACTATGAAACCATGCGCGACCTTGCGCGCCGCGGTTTCCATGTGGTGGGTTTCGACTGGCGCGGGCAGGGTGGTTCCGAGCGCCTGCTGAATGAAAGGTCTCGCGGTCACGTCCTCAGTTTCCGCCAGTATGACAGCGATCTCCGCGCCATCATGGAATCGCTCGTCCTGCCGAGTTGCCCGGCGCCTTATATAGCACTCGCCCATTCCACCGGCGGCCATATCCTTCTGCGCAATCTTGTGAAGAACAAGTGGTTCCAGCGCGCCGTGATCAC
>CAZUKI010000007.1:0-7094 GCA_964620785.1 uncultured Aestuariivirga sp. | reverse complement strand
CCGACCTATGCCTGGCTCAACGCCGCGCTTCGCAGCATCAAGCACCTGACGTCCGCATGCCGCAACGGTCTTTCCTGTCCTGTGCTGCTGGTAATGGCGGGGCGCGAACGTGTCGTGGACAATCGCGCCACCCAGGCATTCATGGAAAAGGTGCCGGGGATCGCCAGTGTGACAATTGCCACGTCGCTGCATGAGATCGCCATGGAGAATGATGGCGTGCGCGCCGAATTCTTCGCAGCCTTCGACAGTTTCACCGGCTGAGGTCAGCCAATCTGCTCATAGGCGAGGTTGATGCGCGCCTGCATCGCAGCCGCGTAATCCTTCATCTCCTGGGGCATTTCGAAGGTCTGGAAGCGGTCCGGGTGGTACTGCTTGGCCAATGACACATAGGCCGCCCGGATCTCGTCCTTGCTGGCTGTGCTGCCGACGCCGAGCACGGCATAGGGGTTGAACTTGGCGTGATCGTCCCTGCGGCGTTGATGGTTCAGCTCCGCCTGGGGAATTTCTGTGGCTTCAGCCCGGGCCACCTTGGACTTTGCAATGAAATAGGCTTCGCCAGTCCCCGAAATCACGTCGAGGAACTGGTCCTGGCTGTTAAGGGCTTCGGCAAGTTTGCCGGAGAGGGGCAGTTTCACGCTCACCACGGACTTGCTGCCGTCGTGGAACGTCAGTGTCACGAGGGTCCGCTGCACCTGAGTGGATGAGAACATGCCGTCACATTGGTCCTGAATGGTTGACGGCATGATAAATTGCCAAGTCATGTTGCATCTGCTAACGGCTTCTGCGCGGGACCCGGCATGCCGGCTTGAATCGCATGAAATCAATATGTTGCACGGAAGTCTTGCGGCAGAGGCGGGAATGCCTCGCGGAATTCGTCCTGCATCCAACGGTTAACGAAAGATTGGCGCTTCCATGGATCTGCGCAACATTGCCATCATTGCCCACGTCGACCACGGCAAGACCACGCTGATCGACCGCCTCCTCACCCAGTCCGGAACCTTCCGCGACAACCAGAAGGTGGGTGAGCGGGTCATGGACTCCAACGACCTGGAGCGTGAGCGCGGCATCACCATTCTGGCCAAGGTCACCTCGCTGATGTGGAAGGAGAACCGCATCAACATCGTGGACACGCCAGGCCACGCAGATTTTGGCGGCGAGGTCGAACGTATTCTCAACATGTTGGACGGCGCGGTGCTGCTCGTCGATGCCGCAGAGGGCCCCATGCCGCAGACGAAATTCGTCCTGCAGAAGGCGCTCAAGATCGGACTTCGCCCCATCGTCTGCATCAACAAGATCGATAGGCCCGACGAGCGCCACATCGAAGTGGTCAATGAGGTCTTTGATCTTTTCGCAGCCCTCGATGCCAGCGAGGAACAACTCGACTTTCCGATCATCTATGGGTCGGCCAAGCATGGCTGGATGGCAGACAAGCCGGAAGGCCCGCAAGATGACATGGCGGCACTCTTCGATCTGGTGGTGCGTCACGTTCCAGCGCCCGTCGTCGAGGAGGGCCCGTTCCGCATGCTCGCAACGACGCTTGAGGCCAATCCGTTTCTCGGCCGCGTCCTGACCGGCCGCATTCGCTCTGGCACGGTCAAGGCCAACCAGGCCGTGAAGGTTTTGTCGCGTGATGGCGCGCTTGTGGAAACCGGACGCATTTCAAAGGTGCTGGCGTTCCGCGGCATCGAGCGCCAACCCATCGACGAAGGCTTTGCCGGAGACATCGTTGCCGTGTCGGGCCTGGTGAAGGCGACGGTCTCCGATACGTTCTGCGACCCGCAGGTGACTGAACCCTTGCCTGCCACCGCCATCGATCCGCCGACACTGGCCATGACTTTCCGCATCAATGACGGCCCCCTTGCCGGCAAGGAGGGCGACAAGGTGCAGAGCCGCGTCATCCGCGAGCGCTTGATGCGCGAGGCAGAAGGCAATATCGCGCTGCGCGTGACGCCATCGGAAACCGACACCGATGCCTTTGAGGTTGCGGGCCGCGGCGAACTGCAGCTTGGTGTCCTGATCGAGACCATGCGGCGTGAAGGATTCGAGCTGACGGTGGGGCGGCCGCGCGTCGTCTTCAAGATCGACGAGGCGACGGGCCAGAGGCTCGAGCCTGTGGAAGAAGTCATCATCGACGTCGATGAGCAATATTCTGGCATCGTCGTGCAGAAGGTTTCCGAGCGGAAGGGTGAGTTGCGCGACATGCGCCCCTCTGGCACCGGCCGCCAGCGCCTTGTCTTTCACGCCCCGACGCGCGGCCTCATTGGCTACCAGTCTGAACTGCTGTCAGATACGCGCGGAACGGCGATCTTCAACCGGCTGTTTCATTCCTATGCGCCGCACATGGGCGAAATTCCGACCCGCCACACTGGCGCGTTGATCTCGAACGGCGAGGGCGAGGCGGTGGCTTATGCCATCTTCTACCTGCAGGACCGCGGCCCCATGTTCATCGAGCCCGGCACCAAGGTCTATGCCGGCATGATTGTCGGTGAGCACACGCGCGGCAATGACCTTGAACTCAATGTCCTGAAGGAAAAGAAGCTCTCCAACGTCCGCGCTTCCGGCAAGGACGAAGCCATGATCCTGACGCCGCCCGTGCGCATGTCCCTCGAAAAGGCGCTCGCCTATGTGGGCGAAGATGAATATGTCGAGGTGACGCCGAAGTCGATCCGGTTGCGCAAGGCAGTGCTCGATCCCAACGAGAGAAAGCGCATCAGCCGCGCCAAGGAAGCGGCCGCATAAGGCGCCGCGCCGTCAATTCGCGCACTTAATAGAGACGAGCTTCTGGCCGCAGGCTGGCGGGGCAATGCGTGCTGGCCGCAGGAACTTCGTTGCGCGGACTACTCGCCACAGCCCTGGTTCGCGGCAATCCCGGCCGTTTCGGTGCCTGGATTGGCAAAGAAAACCGGCTTGTCCGTCTTGCAAGAGAATGATTGCGCGGCTGTGTCAGCAAGCCAGCGCGCCTTGGCGTTGGCTTGCGGAAAGGCGCCTTCTACATAGCCCATGTGGCAGGAGTCATTGTCTTCCAGCTTCGTGACGACCAGCCAGCTTCTCTGCTTGTTGGAATCTTCAGGGTCATAGGAAACCGACCAGCGCAGGATCGTGGCAATGGCTTTGCCGTCCTTCAGCCGCCATTCAATCGTTTTGCCGACGCTGTTGAAACCGCCGAAGCTCTGGCGCGCCGAACAATGGTCTCCTGATTGCGTGCCAAAAGCCACGGAACTGCGAAGGTCGCCTTCCGAGAAGGTCACCACATAATCGCCGAAGCCTGTGCATTCAAAGGCAGCACCATCATCCGGCTCACCGGGAACGGGGGCTGGCGACACGTTGGTGCAGATATCCTTGTCGTCGAAATTGAGTTGCGTGTAGGCGCTATCGAAACCCGCCAGCGCTGGCGCAGCAAGCGCCGGAACAAGGAGCAGCGGGACGGTAAGCAGCTTCATTCGGATGGCAATCCTTCTGCCCAGGCCTGCACCACATCGACATGGGAAACGAGCCGGAAGGTCTTGGTTCGCCCCGTTGCGCCCGAAACCAGCGAGAAGGCCGATTTTGGAACCCGCGCGCTGTCTGCCAGCAGCCTGATGATCGCTTCGTTGGCCTTGCCGCCTTCCGGCACAGTGGTGACGCGCGCCATGAGACAATTGCCGCGCCAGCCCTTGATCTCGTCTTTCGAGGCTTTCGGCGTTGCCTTGACGTCGAGGAGAAACCCGCGTGGCGTCTGCCTCAGCACCGGCTCAGCCCATCAGCCGTGGTGCGTAGTAAACCACCAGGTACTGCAGGAACTGCAGCCCGATCAGCGCAACGATGGGCGAGATGTCCAGGCCGCCCATTTGCGGCAGCGACCTGCGGATAGGCCCCAGCACTGGCTCCGTCAGGGCGGCCAAGCCGCGCAGGATCGAGCGCACCGTCGGATTTGAATAATTGATGATGCCAAAATGCACCAGCCAGCTTGAAATAACAGCCGCCAGGATGACCCAGAAATAGAGGTCAAGAATCGTGAGAATGAGCCAGATAAATGGGTTCATGACAGGGTCCAGGTTCGGCGCCAGATGTAGGGCCTGGGCGCCCGCTCCGCAAGCACCTGCGCTTGACGGCTTTTCACTGGCTCCGTAAAAGCCTCCTGCCTTTGTGGAAGGGGCGGTAGCTCAGTTGGTAGAGCGCGGCGTTCGCAATGCCGAGGTCAGGGGTTCGATCCCCCTTCGCTCCACCAGCCAGTCCGGTGACGACTTAAGTTTCTGGGATCCTCTGCAAACGGCCCGCATTTTGCGGGCTTCTTTGTGTTTGATGGGAGCCAGAACGGTCTCTGAACGAGTCTCTGCACCATGTTTCGGAAGAGATTTCGCTCCCGGTCTCAGGCCTCCAAAATAGTTTTCCAGAACCTGGTTTTCCCACTTGCTGAGACACGTTCGTCACGAGCCTGAGACGGGTTCGTACATCATCAGTTGAGGGTGAGTTGCGTGCCCAGAGCGGAGACTTGGGCTAAGATAAAGAGAGACCCGGCAGGATACCGGGCCGCGATGAGGCAAATTTTTTGGAGATTCAGCTCAGGCCCAATGCGAGTTTTTGCTCACCCCAGTCTGAGGGAAGATCGGTCATTTGAGTGACCGTGATGCCGCGAAAGAGCTTGCCATCGAGAGCGGCCTCAATGATGTCCGGAGCAAGGAGAGCCAGCATCATTGTCGAGCGCACGCTTTTTTCTGACAGCCCATGTCGAGTGGCGATGTCCCCGACGTTTCTGTCATTGTAGTCAATCAACTCGTCCAGCCAAAGTTGTCCTTGGGCCACACCTCTCAGGAGCCGGGATCTTGCTTCAGATCGCATGGGGCGATGCGAGGGTGTTTCACCGGTAGCCCCCATGATTTCCTTCTTTCTTCGGTGAGGGCTCTTTGCCCAGGGTACGACCAGACTGTTCAAGTCGGATTGAGAGCTTTCGAAGGCATCCGGCTTAAGTGCTATCCGAAGTTCCCCCTCAACAACATCAATCCGTTCGATCAGTTTGAGTTGGGGCCCGAGTTTCCATTCGGTTCTTTCTTCTGAACCCAGCGATCCAACAACAGCGCTCAGGGCCTTGCTGACGGCTTGTTCAATCTCTTGGGCAGGGATACGACTGACAACTCCAGCCTTCTCCTTTTGCCCATGATTGAGCACCCAAGACTGGTAGTATCGGTACCTCACACCTGCCTTGTTAGCGTGGACCGGGACCATGCGATTGCCCTTGCTGTCGAAGAGCAGTCCTTGCAGGGGTGATCCTGACTTATGAGTGCTTGTCGCCGTCCGATTGAGCCTGCTGGCGAGTGCAGCCTGAACCGCGTCAAACACCGCCCGGTCGACTATCGGCTCGTGTTCCCCCGGGTAGTGCTGATCGTGGTGTCTGACTTCACCGATGTAGAGGCGGTTTGAAAGCAGATGGGAGAGTGCTCCTGTTCGGACAGGCTGCCCCCCGATCACCTTGCCTCGGACGCTTCTTTCCTTTGAGGCAATACCTAACTCCACAAGCTTCATTGCCAGCTTGGGGAGCGATTTGATCTCCAGATACAGGTCGAAGATGTTTCGGACAGTTTCGGCCCCCTTCGGCTCAACGAGCAGTTTTCGATCTCCAAGACGATAGCCAAGGGGAACATTGCCACCCATCCACATGCCCTTCTTGCGGGCGGCCGTGAACTTGTCTCGGATCCGTTCGCCTGTGACTTCCCGTTCGAATTGAGCAAAGGACAGAAGCACATTGAGGGTGAGCCTGCCCATGGAGCTGGTTGTATTGAAGGACTGGGTGACGGATATAAACGACACCTGATGTGAATCAAACAGTTCTACCAGCTTGGCGAAGTCTGCCAAGGATCGCGTAAGTCGATCCACCTTGTAGACGACGATGACATCTAGCTTTTTGGCCCGGACATCATCCAGCAGCCGCTGCAGGGCGGGGCGTTCCATGGAGCCCCCTGAGTAACCTCCATCGTCATAGGCTTGCCTCAGACAGGTCCAGCCCTCATGGGCCTGGCTCTTGATATAGGCCTCTGACGCTTCCCGTTGGGCGTCGAGAGAGTTGAACTCCTGATCCAGGCCATGATCCGTCGATACCCGGGTATAGATCGCACAGCGAAACTTTCTGGCTGTGGGCTGTGCCACCGGTGCGCGCTTGATACTCATGCTGAAACCTCGGCAGCAGCTCTTGCTTTGTCCTTCAGTCCGAAGAACCGGTTGCCGCTCCAATTGGTGCCCGTGATGGCCCTGGCCACGGCCGACAGGCTTGGAAAGGTCTTGCCGTCCCAAGCGTAGCCCCCTTCGAGAACCATGACGCGGTGAAGGACGCCCGCATGTTCCCGGACCAGATGAGATCCAGGCTTCAATTGCTTCTGCTCCAAGTACGGTATATCGGGAGTCCTACCAGCACGCACCTCAGTCTGCAGAGTTTTCAGGTATGACGAAGCCTTCTTCGACAGACCCCCGAGTCTATCAACTTGCAGCCGGTAGGCGAGAAGGCGGGCGAGCAGGGCCCTTGGCAGATGATCCGGAGCTTTGTCCACAAGATGCCTTCGCCATATCAACAATAACTCTCGGGCATCACGCTTCTCCAGACCTTTGAGGTCCAGTTCCAGTTGATCACTGTTCATTGGATTTTCCCCTCAATGAAGTAGCGGCGATCCTTGCTCTCCTCCTTGCTGCTCTTGATCTCCAGCTTGCGCTTCTTCTTCAAAATTCCAGACATGAAGCCCTGGACACTGTGCCGTTGCCAGCCGGTCGCCTTTGCCATCTCGGAGACGGTCGCACCCGTGTTGCGTTGCAACAGCTTGAGGATCTTGTCGCCCCGGGTTGGCTGGGCAGATTTGGGGGATTTGGGAATCTTCTTACTCATTGGTGGCCTCCTGATGGAAGCCACTGTTGGCCTCCCTACCACGACAAGCCCGCGATCAAACGGGCAGATCAGCTAGGACATTCACCGACCCAACCGACAAACCACTAATGCTTCCTTCCAAGGGGAAGTCGAGAGCAATTGTAGGAGCTCCTTGCGTACATCGCTGCGCGAGGAGCGACTCGCCAACCCCGCCCCGCCCAAACAGACAGGAGAGTTTCGATCCACGCCCCTGCGCGAGGGGTGACAA
>CAZUKI010000006.1:15204-25750 GCA_964620785.1 uncultured Aestuariivirga sp. | reverse complement strand
GCGCCCATCTCATCGGCCAGGAAAGCGTGCTCGAAGAATGCCGAATTGTGGATGCCAGGCGTCAGGACAACCACGGTGGGTTCACCCTTGCAGGCCGGTGGTGCGACACTTACCAATGTCGTGCGCAGCAGTGCCGGATAGTTTTCGACTGGGGCCACGCGCTGGCGCGCGAACAGTTCCGGAAAGAGATGCATCATCGCTTCCCGGTCTTCCAGCATGTAGGACACACCGGACGGCGTCCGGCAATTGTCCTCCAGGACATAGAATTCGTTTTCCGAGATGCGCACGATATCGACGCCAATGACATGCGCATAGATTCCGCGCGCGGGATCAACACCCACCATCTCCGGCACGAAGGCCGCATTGTTGATGATGATGTCCTGCGGAACCCTGCCCGCCCGCAGAATTTCCTGGCGGTGATAGATGTCGTGGATGAAGGCATTGAGCGCACGGACACGTTGCTCGATACCAGCCGACAAGCGTCTCCATTCGGATGCCGCAAACACCCGTGGCACGATGTCGAATGGTATCAGGCGCTCGGATGCCTCATCGCCGCCATAGACCGCAAAAGTGATGCCTTGCCTGCGGAAGCGCGCCTCGGCTTCGCGTTTTGCGCGCTCGACGTCTTTCTTCTTGAGGGTCGCAAGCCACTCTTCCACCCTCGCATAGGGACCGCGGGGCTGTTCACCCTTGTCATACATTTCATTGAAGGTGGCAGCCATGCACGAGTCCCCCGTTCAGAGGTTGCCGCAACCAGCCCGGCCTTTCAACCAGAGACAGTACCCGCCGGGCAGAACTTCCCGCCCGCGGCGAAATATGATCTTTCAGCAGGCAGATTGCCCTGAAACACGCCACATTTGCCCGGCTTTTAAGCGCATCCGGGCGACCACTGGAGGCCGCCGCCAGCACTAGACTTTCACTGGCTGGCCGGTCTTCCAGCTCTGCGTTGCCGCATCGGCCAGGATCTGGGCCTGCAAACCGTCGAAGCCGGAAGGCCGAGGGTCCCGCTTGCCGCTCTCGACAGCCGCGATGAAGGTATTGAGTTCATTGGCGTAGGCCTGGCCATAGCGTTCCAGGAAGAAGTTCTGGATCGGGTCGGCGCGGTAGCCTGCATCGCTAAGCACTTCGACCGTGGAATTATGCACGTTCTTGGCATGGATCATGCCCTTCGACCCATGCACTTCCATGCGCTGGTCATAGCCGTAGGTGGCGCGCCGTGAATTTGTGATGACGGCGATCCGGCCCGATTTGGTCTGCATCTGCACGGCGGCTGTATCGACATCACCGGCCTCGCCGATTGCCTTGTCCACCAGCGCCGCACCCAGCGCATTCACCACTACAAACTCCTCGCCCATGAGGAAACGCGCCATGTCGAAGTCATGAATCATCATGTCGCGAAAGATGCCGCCGGAGCCCTTGACATATTCGGCTGGCGGCGGCGCGGGATCACGGCTGATCACGGTGATGAGTTCGATTTCTCCGATCACACCCTTGCGGACCCGCGCTTCCAGTTCCGCAATATTGGGATCGAAGCGCCGGTTGAAGCCGATCATCAGCGTTGACTTGTTCTTCTCGACGACCTTCAGCGTCTCATGAATGTTCTTCACATCGAGTGAAACAGGTTTCTCGCACATAATGGCCTTGCCGGCATTGGATGCGGCTTGAATCTGGCCTGCGTGAAAACCTGTCGGCGAGCCTATCAGCACCGCGTCAACATCGGTTGCCGCCATGATTTCATCAACCGAGGCCGTCTTTGCCCCGTGCTTGGCGGCCAGCTCTTCGGCGGCCTTCGGCAACGCATCAGCAATATAGGCAAGCTTCGCCTTGGGATTTGCAGCAATCGTCGCCGCATGGACCTTGCCGATACGGCCCGCTCCGATAACACCAAACCTGATCATCACTGTCTCCTATTGGCTTCTTTGCGCCATCATCTTCCTGAATGCATCCATCTCGCTCTTGGGCGCACTGACGAGATGTGGCGCCGACGGATAGGCACCGCTGCGCACATCGGCCACGAACGCCGAAAAGGCCTTGATCCGCATGTCCTGCAGGCGGGCGAACTCCGCAGCAAGATCTGCATATTTCCGCGCATGGCGCGGCATGTGACCAGTGTTGGTCCCGAGGACATCGCAACCGAAGAGGTACTGGCAGTCTCCGCCTGCGCCCCCGCCCATCGAAACGAGGAACAGACTGGTCTGCTTGGCAATCTCGGCAGTCACCTCCGGTGGCACGACTTCGATCTCGACACCGAAGGCGCCCACCTCCTCATAGCGCTTGCAGCGTTCAAACACCTGCATGGCGCTTTCGGCAGTCTTGCCCACCGCCTTGAAGCCTCCCGTCCACGTGCAGAAATGCGGGGTGAGCCCGACATGTCCGATCACCGGGATGTTGTCCTTTGCCATGCGATCAACCGTGTCAAACGACGCTGCGCAATAGATGGCGTCAGCACCGGCATTCATCATGTCAAATGCCCAGCGCATGTAATCGTCACTTGTTGCAGGTGCGGAATAGAGTGCGAGACCGGGAACCGCGAAGATCGACGGTGCCACGTCGCGGAAACGCCGATCCTTGATCAGTTCAACCGGCACCGAACACATGTCGATACCGGCAGCCTCGGCCGCGGCGAGCTCCTCCCAGTTTTCGGTCCGCATCATCGTATACTGGTACTTGCCCTTGTTGGCGCGGATGTCGGCAACGGTCGGTCTCTTGCGGGCCATGAGCATCAACCTTTCAACAGCGATCGCAGCTGCACAGCATTATCTGCCAGCGCCGCTGGATCAGGCTTCATGCCTTTTGCAATCATCATCTCGGCAAGCTTGATGTCACGTGCGATCGAATTTCCAGGACCGATCGCGCTCGCCCCCTTGAGGACACCACCATCATCAAGATGAAAGAGCATCAGCGAATCTTGGGCCGGCTTGCGCTCGACAGTTCTGGGACCTGAATCGGCCAGTCCCGCCACTTGCAATGAGAGATCGTACTGATCTGACCAGAACCACGGAACCGCCTGATAGACCTTCCCCGCCCCGAGCATGTTCTCGGCGGCCAGCGATCCCTGATCCTGTGCATTGCGCCAGGCTTCAAGCCTGATGCGACGGCCCCCGAACAGAGGATGCGGAAAGGAACAACAATCACCAGCGGCGAAAATGTCGGGATCGCTCGTCTGCAAGGTGCTGCTGACCGCAATACCATTCTCAAGGTTGAGGCCGGCCTCCGATGCCAACCGCACATCCGGCGCCGCGCCGATTCCAGCAACGATTGCGTCAGCCTCAATTCGCCGGCCATCGGCGAGGAGGACGCCATTTTCATCGAGTGCCTTGATCGCCACGCCCGTCAGCATCTCGACTGAAGCAAGCTCGTGACGTGCATGGACTATGCGGGCGATGGCTTCAGGAACGCCGCGCATCAGGATCCGCGGTTGGGCCTCGATAAGTGTAACCTTGCTCCCCCGCTTGGCGGCGGAAGAGGCAAGTTCTAGCCCGATGAACCCACCACCGATGATCGCAATGCGTTTGCCTGGTTGGAATTGTTGGCGCAGAGCCAGTGCATCTTCGAAATTGCGCAGCAACAGTGCCTTGTCGCCGCCGGGAAGTGACAAGACTCTTGGTTTCGCACCCGTTGCAATCAGAAGCTTCTCATAGGGCACGGTGCTGCCATTTTCGAGGACGACAGACTTGTTACGCCGGTCGATCCGTTGGGCAGGCGCATTCCGGTGCACGACCGCCTTCAGAGAATCTGCAATGCCCTCGTCCATCAGCCATACAGGCGCGGGTTCAGGCTCCTCAGCAATGGCGGCCTTGGAAAGCGGCGGCCTGTCATAGGGCATCAGCGCTTCCTCGCCGATCAGCGTGATGGCCCCGTCATAGCCACCCGCACGCAGGGAAATGACCGCGCGATGGCCGGCCATGCCCGCGCCGATGATGACCATGCCCGTCATGCCGCGGAACTCACGCGAGGTCGATGAAGACTTTGCCGCCTTCGATCTTCACAGGATATGTCTTGAGATTGACGCAGACGGGCGCACCCATGGCGAGCCCATTCGTATAGTCGAAGCGCCCGTTGTGCTTGGGGCACTCGATGATGTTGTCCATGACGAGGCCATCGGCCAGGTGCACCTTTTCGTGCGTACACAGGCCATCTGTGCAGAAGTACTCGTCGTTGGGCGACCTGTAGATCGCAAAGGTCCGGCCCGCGTGGTCGAATCGGGTGACATCCTCGTTGTCAACGGCATCAGCAGGGCAGGCTTCAATCCAAGTCGCCATATAGTCCTCTCACTCTCATTCTGCAGCCAGGGCCTGGCCATGCAATTCCTGACGATAAGGCTTTGCCGTTGCAGGCAAGGCCCTGATCAGGAAGACGTCAACGCCGCGCATCTGCTGCATCCAGATGGGCAGCATCTCCTTGTAACAGGCCCAGATGGACCGTGTCGGCGCAGGCAAGTCACCTTTGATCATCTCGTGAAGCTTCGGCAAGGCGTGATAGGGCACCATCGGAAACAGATGGTGTTCGATGTGGTAGTTCATGTTCCAGTAAATGAACCTCGAAACCGGATTGATGTAAACAGTCCTCGAGTTGAGACGGTGGTCAAGCACGTTTTCAGCGAGACCGCCGTGCTGCATGAGCCCGGTCAATACATGATGCCACGCGCCGTAAAGTTTTGGCGTTCCTACCAGCAGGATCGGCAGCCAGGAACCAGTATAGAGCGCAAGGCCGACAGTCGCGGCATAGATCAGAAGCCAGACGCGGGCGACCAGGATCGCCTTTGGCCACTCCGTTTCGGGAATGAAGGTCTTTTCCTCATCAGCAATGCGTCCACCGGCGTTGATCACCATCATCTTGATCGCCTCCCATGCGTCGGGGATGCCAAGGAAAGACAACCCAACCTTGAAAGCGACTGGAGGGCGCATCACCGCAATTTCCGGATCAAGTCCCACTATGAGAGTGTCCGTGTGGTGCCGCGTGTGGCTCCAGCGCCAGCGTGTCGGGTTCCGCATGATCATGAAACAGGCGATGTGATAGACAACATTGTTCATCCACATTGTCTTGAATGCGGTGCCATGACCACACTCGTGCCAGCGCGAGTCCGTGGCCGACCCATAGAGAACCCCATAGGCGGCAAGCGGCAGCGCCGCCCACCATGTAGGCCAGAGAAAAACAGCCAGTCCGGCAAATACGGCCATTGAACCCAGCCAGATCACGGTGTCCCGAATGGCCGGTGCGTCCACCCGCTTCATCAGTTCCTTCATGTCTTTGCGGGCAATGTCAGGGTGGTACCATTCAGCGGATTTGAGGCCGAGCTTTTCGGCCTCGGCCGCATCACGGCCAAGCAGGCTGTAGTCGCGCTGACGCATTGCATCGGGGGTCATGGCAAGTGTCATGGAACGTCTCGTTGCTTCCCGCCCGAAATAGAACAGTTGTTCCGCGCAATCAATGCAGCTATGATGTCTTTCATCATCACCTATCATTTAACATCAGGATGAAGTGCCCCTGACATGGTGAACCGTCCGACCCTGCAGGATCTCGCCAAAACCGCCGGTGTGTCCATCGCTACTGTCGACAGGGTCATCAACCGCCGACTGCCCGTCAGCGATGACACTGCCCAACGCGTTGTTCGCGCTGCTGAGTCCATCGGCTATCATGGAACGAGCCTCATCAAGAGAAGGCTCACCGAAATTCCGGTCCGGCGTTTCGGTTACCTGCTCCAAAAGCGCCATGACGCATTCTATCAGAATCTTGCCAACGCGCTTGTTGCCGCCACCAAGGCCAATCACGAAATCGAAGGCAAGCCGCTGCTCGAATTCATCGACGAAGTTTCACCAAGTTTCATTGCCCGAAGGATCCTCGACGTTGTTCCGCGTGTTGATGCCATGGCGGTCGTGGCCATGGATTCCCCGCAGGTCAATGAAGCCATCGAGCACGTGGCGGCACGCGGAAAGCCGGTCTTCACGCTGCTCAGCCATGTATCTTCCGCAGCCAGCACCGGGCACATCGGTCTCGATTCAAGGAAATGCGGGCGAATTGCCGGTTGGACCATTGGCCGCCTGGCGAAGGCGCCGGGGAAAATCGGCATTCTTGTGGGCAGCCATCGCTACCTCAACCAGGAGACGTCAGAGATCAGTTTCAGGGCCTACATGCGCGAACATCACCCCGAATTCCAGCTGCTGGAACCCATCATCAACCTGGATGATGAGCGCATTGCCTATGAAGCGGTTTCTGACATGCTGGGCTCCTACCCCGACCTTGCTGCTGTCTATGTGGCAGGCGGTGGCCAGGACGGCCTGATCCGGGCATTGCGAGAGTTCCAGGGCCGGCGACGGCCTGTTGCCGTCTGCAATGAACTGACCACCAACACCCGTGCAGCCCTCATCGAGAATGTCATCGATCTCGCACTCGCCACCCCATTGGGGCCGCTCGCCGCCCGCACGGTCGCCAACATGGCCGCAGCCTGCGACGAACGTCGCGTCCTGCCCCAACAAGCACTGCTCGCGCCGGAAATCATGGTCAGCGAGAACATCTGACCTGACGTTTACGCCTTCCCGCCTGATACCTTGATAGAAAATGATAGGTTCAGTTGTTCTGGTGCCTGCGCAATTGACTCGGGGAAAAAATAGAATATCTTCTCCACTGAAGCCCCGAAATGAAACAAACATTCTATTCTGGGCAGCCGCATCGGGCCAATGAAGAAGCCGGGGCGCACGGGAGAGACGTTTGCATAAGTCCACCTGCTGGGCCCAACACGCGCGTGTCGCTGCAACAGCGCCACCCGCCAATGACGCGATACGGTCAAGCAAGCCAACTCGGCCCCATCAGGGTCCCGGTTTGTACAAAGGGCGTATCCGGGCGCCCAAAAACAGGAGCCCAAACACATGAAGAAACTTCTCATTGCCGCTGCCATGGCCGCCTTGATGACCTCGACGGCCCACGCCACGAAAGTCGGCGTATCGATGGCGCTGTTCGACGATAACTTCCTGACCGTGCTGCGCAACGGCATTCAAACCTATGCCGATGCCAATGGTATCGAAGTGCAGATCGAGGACGCCCAGAACGACGTGGCCAAGCAGCTCGATCAGATCAAGAACTTTGCAGCGTCGGGTGTCGATGCCATCATCGTCAACCCGGTCGACACATCCGCGACCCAGGCCATGAGCGATGCGGCAGCCGCTGCCGGCAAGCCACTGGTTTACGTCAACCGCCAGCCCATCAACCTCGATACCCTGCCAGACAACCAGGCCTTCGTTGCCTCAAATGAAGTCGACTCCGGAACCCTGGAAACCAAGGAAGCCTGCCGCCTCTTCAAGGAAGCCGGCAAGACCGAAGCCAAGATCTACGTGATCATGGGTGAACTTTCCAATCAGGCCGCCGTGCAGCGCACCAAGGACATCCACGATGTGATCGGCGGCCCCGATTGTGGTGTCAAGGTCACCATCATTGATGAGCAGACTTCGAACTGGCGCCGCGATGAAGCACAAAACCTCATGACCAACTGGCTCTCCAAGGGCGAAGCCTTTGACGGCGTCATTGCCAACAATGACGAATCGGCAATTGGCGCCATCCAGGCCATGAAGGCTGCCAACATCGACATGAAGTCGGTTGTGGTGGGCGGCGTTGACGCAACGCAGGATGCTCTCGTCGCCATGCAGGCTGGCGATCTTGACGTGACTGTTTTCCAGAATGCAGCCGGCCAGGGATCCGGCGCCCTGGATGCGGCCGTGAAACTCTCAAAGGGTGAGGCAGTCGAACAGAAAGTCTGGATTCCCTTCGAACTCGTGACACCTGCCAACATCAACGATTATCTGAAGAAGAACTAACGACCTCCCTAGGGCCTCGAGGGAGCGGGGCTGCATGCTCCGCTCCCCTTTTCTCGACGAGTTGCAAACCATGCATTGCTTTGCAATTCTGAACTTCATCTCCCTCGGAACGGGCAGAGCGCACGTCCTGACGGAACTCATGTGCCAGACCCCGGTCCGGCGTGGAGGAGAGCATGGCACAAAGAGCAAGCGGCGTGGGCGGCGTTCCCTTCGATGTCTCCAAGAGAAGCTGGCCAAACGAAGTCAATGTACTCCTCGCACTTGTGATCATCGTTGCCGCCTTCGAAGTTCTTGGCCGCCTCTTTGTCGGCGATTCCTTTCTTTTCAACACCCGCTCTGACGTCGGCACGCTCTTCAATGAGCAGCGCCTGCAAGTCATTGTCTTGCAGGTTTCGATTGTTGGCATCATCGCCATCGGCGTCACACAAGTGATCGTTTCGGGCGGCATCGACTTGTCGTCCGGGTCTGTGGTCGGCGCAACCGCCATGATTGCCATGTCGTTTGCCCAGACGGCGATGGTCAACGGCAATCCCAATCCAAAGGCAATCTTTTCAGATGCGTGGATGGACCTCCCCGTCATTGTACCCATTATCGTGGGCATAGCCTGCGGCGTCGCTGCCGGGTTGGTCAACGGCGCCATCATAGCCTACACGCGCATACCGCCCTTCATCGCCACTCTTGGCATGATGGTTTTCGCGCGTGGCCTCTCTCGCTGGTGGTCGCACGGCAATCCGATTTCCTTCCCGACGGAGAGCTTCGCCAGCATTGGCAAAGGCATGATGCCGGTTGTCATCTTTATTGCGCTCGCCATTCTTTTTCAGCTCATCATGAGCTACACCAAGTATGGCAAGCACTGTTACGCCATCGGCTCCAATGAGGAGGCGGCCAGAACAGTCGGCATCAAGGTCGAAAGCCACAAGGTTCTGGTCTACACAATAGCTGCAGCACTCGCAGCGATTGCCGCGCTCGTTCTCTCATCCAAGAACCTGACCGCCCAGGCAGGCATGGGCATCATGTATGAACTCGATGCCATCGCGATGGCCGTCATCGGCGGTGTCTCGCTCACGGGCGGGCGCGGATCGATCATTGGAACTGTGCTCGGCGCCCTGATCTTCGGCGTTATCATCTCTGGCTTCACCTTCATGCGTCTCGACGCATATTACCAGGAGATGGTGAAGGGCATGATCATCGTTGCCGCCGTCGTCCTCGACCAGTGGAGGCAGCGCCGCAAGGGGCTGGTAAAATAGGTGCTCACATGACTGACTTTGTCCTGAGAACGGAAAACCTCACCAAGCACTATGGTGGCGTGCACGCCCTCGAGGGTGCCAACTTCACCCTGCGCCACGGCGAGCATGTTGCCATCATGGGTGACAATGGCGCAGGAAAATCAACATTCGTCCGGCAGATCACCGGCGTGGAGCAACCCACCAGTGGAAGAATCCATTTTTACGACAAGGAGGTAACATTCAAGGGACCTCTCGATGCGCGCGAGGCTGGTATTGAGACTGTTTTTCAGACTCTGGCACTCGCGGATGATCTAGACGTTCCATCGAACCTGTTCCTCGGACGCGAGAAGTTTCTCCTCAGGCTGGGTCCTTTTTCAGTTCTTGATGGCAAGTCCATGCGAGAGGCAACCCGCAAGGCGCTTGAGCGCACAGGCGTCAAGATTCCGAACCTCTCCAACAGCATCAGGCGCATGTCAGGTGGCCAAAGACAATGTGTGGCAATTGCGCGGACAGCGACATTTCCTTCCAAGCTCATCATCATGGATGAGCCGACGGCTGCCCTCGGCGTCCAGGAAACGGCACAGGTCGAAAACATCGTCCACACCTTGAAGCAGAACGGCGAACCCCTGATCATCATCAGTCACAACATGCGGCAGGTGTTTGATCTCGCGGACCGTATCGTCGTGTTTCGGCGCGGGCGCATCGTCGCAAATCTCGTCAAGGCCAACACAAGTGGCGAAGAGGTGGTGGCCTACATCACCGGTGCCAAGCAGGCAGAAAAGGAACTGGAAGCAGCGTGACTCAAATTCATTCAACCAGCAAGGCTATCGTAACGGGCGGCGCGCAGGGCATCGGCTTTGCCATTGCCAGCCAACTTGCCAAGGACGGCTGCAAGGCAATTGCCATCATTGGCCGTGACAAGGCCAAGGGTGAAAAGGCTGTTGATCGACTGCAGGCACTGGGGACGAGCGCCATCTTCATCAGTGCGGACATCTCCAATGACGACGCAGCGCTGGCTGCCGTCGAACAGGCAAGTCAGAGATTTGGCACCATCAACGTCCTTGCCAATGCAGCCGCGACCTCTGCACGTGCTTCACTTCTGGAGACAACGCGCGAGAATTTCGACTTCATCTTTCACACAAATGTCCTCGGGCCCATGCTCTTGATGCAGGGTGTCGTGAAAGGACTTCTTGCGGCAGGACAACCCGGCAGCATTGTCAATGTTCTTTCGATGTCGGGGCACGGCGGGCAACCCTTCCTGCACGCCTATTCTGCATCCAAGGCAGCCTTGGCTGCCGCTACGCGCAACGCCGCCTATGCCCATCGCAAGAATCGCATCCGCGTGAACGCCGTTCTTCCAGGCTGGATGGATACCGAGGGCGAAGACGCCGTGCAAAAGAAGTGGCACAACGCACCAGACAACTGGCTAGAACTCGCCGAGCAGAAGGCACCGTTGGGGCAACTCGTGAAGCCTGACCAGCTTGCCCTGTTGGTAAGCTATATGCTTTCACC
>CAZUKI010000006.1:4560-15104 GCA_964620785.1 uncultured Aestuariivirga sp. | reverse complement strand
GTTCCCTATTCCAGTCCGACGGCGCGCCGGTAAGCACGTTGGCCATAGAGCAGCGCATGTGGATTCTCATCGAGATGCACATCCGTGACCTCGCCGACTAGAATGTGGTGCGTCTCCCACAGCCACGATGCCTTGAGATTGCAGGCGAAAGCGGCCGTGACCCCGGCAAGAAGCGGCTGTTGCTCAGCGCCCGCGCTCCATTGAACGTTGTCGAAGCGCGCCGCGTGTTCGTCCTTGTTTCGGCCGGAGAAAATATCGGCAATGTTCTGCTGGCCTTCATGGAGAAGATTTGCGCAGAACTTCCCGTTTTGAAGGATTGCGACTGCTGCGGGACTTCGATGATGAATGCAGACCAGCAAGGACGGGGCAGCACCATCGGCTGAAACTGAGGTCAGAGAACTGACAGTCACGCCAAACCGGCCTGCCTGCCCATCAGTGGTCACCACCGAGACAAATGTGGCGCCGCGGCTCATGCCCTCCAGGAACTTTTCGCGCGGACCGGCATCACTCATGTCGCGTCATCTAGCTCCTGTCACCCTTCCACGTTTTCCATTTGGGCCTCACCATCTCAAATGGCTCTGCCATGCGGGCAAATCCTGAGCCAAATGTTCTCGCAACAAGATCAAGCTTCAGCGTGTCGACATGGCCGCGCTCGGCATCGATCAGGAACTCATCCTTGATATGAATGGCCAGGACCCGCCCTACGACCAACAGCTGGTGAAGTCCCGTCATGACGGTGGAATGGTTCACACATTCAAAGGAAACGGGGCTCTCGCTTATTCGCGGAGGTTTCACATGCGTGGACGTTGCCGGCTTTAGTCCTGCAAGTTCGAGCTCATTAAGGCCAGCAGGAGCATCCACAGAAGTCACATTCATCTTTTCTGCGAGGCTCGCCGGGACGAGATTGATGACGAACTCGCCGGTTTCCATGATGTTGCGTGCCGAATCCTTGAAACCTTTCTCCGCATCTCCAAGAATGCCGAGAGCGACGATCGGTGGCGCCGATCCCATGACATTGAAAAAGCTGAAAGGCGCGGCGTTAATTCGTCCCTCCCTGTCTTGGGTCACTGTCCAGGCAATGGGCCGCGGCACCACGCTTGCGGCGAGTAGCTTGTAAGCCACTGAACGGTCTGTTTTTTCAAGATCGTAGCGCATGGTTTGTGCTGTCTGGTCTAGCCCCAACCGCAAGTTGGTTCAATGACTGGCTGCATATTGGTGCCAGCCGAAGACTTCCGCCGCTCGCCTCGGACCATTGACAAGAGACTGGCCGCCCGTTTCATCTGCAGGCAACAAAGTCAGATCCATGGAGTGGCGGAATGCGGTTTCTAGACTTCACATCATGGCAGAGCGTGCTGTTGACGCTGATTGGGGCCGCACTGTTCACGCTCATCAGCATGGGCATCCGCCTCATCATGATGTTCACCATCCAGCAACGTCGCGAACGCACAAACCGGCAGATTAACGAACGTCTCAGAACTCTCATCGCGGCCTACAAGACCTTGGGCGGGTCCTTCACGGGCAATCTGTCGGTCGATCCCACGCATTTGCGCGACATGCGTAATAGCTCGGATGAAAACGCCGCTGCGCCGTCTGACAGGAGCCGGAGAATCCGCGATTCAGTTGAAGCCGCTCTTTCTGACATCATCCTTCTCGGCACCGAAGAGCAGGTCAAGCTGGCGGCCGCGGCAACCAGTGAACTGGTGGCCGGGAACCGCGTTTACACCGACAAACTCGTTGTCTCTCTGCGAAACTTTATCCGGGATGCTCTCGACCTGGCACCCGTGCCACCCGAAATCGACATTCCAAACCAGGGGCCATCCCGCCCGGCTCCCGGTGGTGGACGCGATAAAGCAGCGGGTTCTGGCCGCGAGGGCGGCGGCGGGGCGGGCGGTGGTGCCGGCATGGGAGCCGGCATGGGAGCCGGAGCTGGCGGCGGGCTCGGACTGGGTGTCGGACGCGGCATGTCAACGACAGAAGATGATGACCAGCACAATCCCAGGTAAGCTGGCCCAGGCAAGCAGGCCCAGCTAAGCTGGCCCAGGTAAGCCGGGCAATCAGCAAACTGTCAGTCAGGCGCCGCGCGCGTCACCAGTCCTATTGTTTCTTGGTAGGATGCCAATCGTATCGCGGTGCATATCCAAGGACGCGCCGCGCCTTCTCGATGGAAATCAGTGACTCATTTGCCGTGATGGGCCTCTTGCGCGGAGTCCCGGGGAAGACCTCGTCAAGCAATTGGTCGTTTGACCGTGCCATCACGGAATTGCTGTTCGCGATGCCAAACACATGGGCGCCCTTGAGCTTCACATCCAGTGCAAGCTGAATTGCCTGGGCTGCATCACGGGCATCAATGTATGTCCAGAGATTGAAACTCCGCGTATGGGCATCGGTGTCATAGCCAGGGAAGTTGTCGTAGTCCCGTGGTTCCTGGACATTGGAGAAGCGCAGGCCAATGATCTTTGTTTCAGGGTCCCAGCGTGCATATTGCTCGGCCATCTTTTCGCTGACAAGCTTGCTCAACGAGTATGATGTCTCCGGATCCTGGATGTCTTCATCAACCGGGACATAGCGCGGGCCCTTTCCATAGGGAATGCCGTAAACGGTTTCGCTTGATGCCCAGACAACGTTGCGAATGCCGAGCCGGCGCGCCGCCTCAAAGACATTGTAGGTAGAGATCGTGTTGACCTGAAAGATTTCGTGGTCAGGTGCCTCGCCCGGAGAGGCAATGGCTCCGAGGTGAACGATGCCAGTCACATTGGCTTCAACGCGGCCATTGATGCCGGAAAAGGCCGCCATCACCTGGCCAAAGTCCGTGATGTTTGCCCTGGTGAAAACCACGTCTGTCGCCTTGGGAGGGTTGGAAAGACCTTCGGGCCTCGTCATGTCGATTGACGCGACCTTGTATCCCTCTGCCATCAGATGCTTGACGGCAGCCCGTCCAACTTTCCCGCTTCCTCCAGTCACGATGATCATGCTTCACTCCAGAAATGCCTGCTTTGAAGGACCATGATCCCATCACCGTCGTCAGGGGCGCAAGCCGAAAAAGGCTACATGCCAAGCATAGCCGCCACGCAGGCAAGGTACGGTCAGCCGGCCCTCTGGAATGCATTGCCAAGCTTGCCGCACTATGTTCAAGATTTTGCGCTTTTTGGAACCAACCACGGGTTCAAGTGTTAGCGTTAGTTGGAGGCGATCCACGCAAATGAAGGCTGCAAAAATTCCGATTTTGCTTCTTGGTTGCAGCGTCCTGCTGGGCGCGACAATCTCGTTGCCGGCAAATGCCGCGGAGCCCGGATTTGCCAAGGAACTGACGAAGAACCTGCGTAACTTTGAACGGCAACTTTGCCAGAAATTGCCATCATCAAAATGCGTCAAGCCGAAGAAGCGGCGAGGCGCAACGAGTTCTGGCGCTGCCAAGCCGAGCGCCGCTTCTGCTCCCAATCAGGCTGAAAAGGCAGCGGCTCCGCAACCGGCAAAGGTGGTTGAAAAAGAGAAAGACCAGAAGAGCGCAGCAAGGCAAGTTCCGGTACCCATCCTCAAATCACCACGCGTGATCGCATCTGTTGCGGCACAATCGGAAGCCCGCAGGCAAGCCGCGAGCGAAAGCACGAATATAAAACAGAACAATGACTTGAAAGCAGAAGCTAAAGCAGCATCGCAGGCAGATTCCAAAACCAAGAACAGCAAGGCGAGCCCTGAACAAGAAGTCGCCAGCGCTCCACGCAAACCCCCGAAACCACTCACCAATGAAGCAGGGGCAGGAGAATGTCTTGCAGCCCTTCAAGCAAGTGGTGCCTCATTCGCCCCGGCGACAGTCGACAGCAATGCCAATGGCTGTTTCGTTTCAAATCCAGTCAAAGTCAGTTCCGTTGCAACCTCGTTTGGAACGGTGAAGTTGCCTGACCAGCCGATCCTTGCCTGCAGGTTCGCGGTCGAATTTGCCAAGTGGATTACGGCAAATGGCAACCTGGAAAAGTCGCGTCATATCGACGTCGTCTGGACCGGCCCGGGCTACCAGTGCCGCGGCCGCAATGGCGACATTTCGGCAAAGCTCAGTGCCCATGCCTTTGGGCGCGCAATCGACATTGAAAAGTTCAGGCTTTCTGATGGATCGACAATTGTCGTTGCCGACGCACTCAAGCCAGCCAGTCCGGCTTTTGTGCCGCTGCAGAAACTTCGGGCCTCAGCTTGTAACTCGTTCACAACGGTATTGGGACCGGGCGCAAACGCCGCGCATGAATCGCACTTTCACTTCGACCTGGAACAGCGAAAGAGCGGTTATCGAATCTGCCAGTAGGCCAGGTGCATAACTTGCTGGGCCCTGCAGCAACAACACTCCCACCATGATGGCAGGTTGACTACCTGTCGGACAATTCTCCTGCGGCGGTCATGAGAAGCGAAAGCAGTTCCTGTTTGCGCAAGTCGGGTGAGTCGACCGGAATGACGAAGCATAGTGTTGCAACTGCGACGCCGTAACGGTCCCGGACGGGTGCCGCGAGGCAGCAGGTGAAGCGATCCGAAAGGCCGCTTGTCATGCAGCTTCCTTCGCGCCGCGCCCGTGCAATGTCTTCGACGAACGCCATCTTCTCAACATGCCGGCCATCGGGAAGCTCAAAGTCGCCGTCTGGAATGAAGGCCAGTATCTCCTCGGCCGTCATGTGGTCCAGGAGCAAGCGGCCCGAGGCCGTCCACGGAATTGGCACTTCAACGCCAATGTCGGTTGTGATCCTGAAGAGACCCGAACCATCGCGGGTGTCAACAACCACATATTTGTTTCCGCGCAACGCGCAAAGCTGGGCAGTCGCATTGGTTTGCGAGGCCAGCCTGTCGAGAACTTCCCTGCATCGGCGATGCAGCGGATTGGTCTCGGAGTAGGCACGCCCATAGAGGTAGATCGATTGGCCGAAATAGATCGATCCCTCGTCACCAGACGTTTCCAGGATACCCGCCTCGATCAGACGATTGGTGATTGAGTAAAGGGTCGAGCGTGGTGCACCAATATGCTTGGCGAGTTCCCCCACCTTTGTCGGCGCATGAATTCGCAGCAAGGCGTCGAGAACTTCAACGACCCGATCAATGCCGTTCTGCCTCTCTCGCGGCGCCTTCGGCCCGGTTGCTCTGGTCTTGGCGTCCATCGAATCTCCTGCATGTGCAACTTCCCTCTTGCACAGTTCGAAAGTCCCGTATAGCGTTCTGTTATCCCTTATAAAGGGTATCTGTCCACTACAATGGAATCGAATTTCACCTGGGAGGGTGTTATGAATAATCGCCGTATGATTTTTGCCATGGGCCTTGGCGCCGTCATGGCCATTCAGGGTTTCGCCGGAACTGCACTGGCCGAGGACAAACTGCAGCAGATCCTGGCTCGTGGTAAGCTCATCGTGGGCACGGGCGTCGGCAATCCGCCGTGGCATTTCCGCGACGAGGCCGGCAACATGCAGGGCTTCGACGTTGACGTCGCAAAGATCGTCGCCAAGGGCCTGTTCAACGACGACACCAAGATCGAATTCGTGAACCAGGCATCTGACGCACGCATTCCCAACATCCTGACCGACAAGGTCGACATCACCTGCCAGTTCATGACGGTCACCGCGGAGCGGGCACAGCAGGTCAACTTCACCATTCCCTATTACCGCGAAGGCGTCGGCCTCATGATGGCGGCAGGCGGAAAGTACAAAGCCCATGAAGACTTGAAGGCAGCCGGTTCCGCAGTAACGGTCTCTGTCCTCCAGAACGTCTATGCTGAAGAAATGGTGCACTATGCGCTCCCCGAGGCAAAGGTTGATCAGTATGAAAGCATTGATCTTGCCTACCAGGCGCTGAACTCGGGCCGGGCCGATGCCGTGGCAACTGATATGTCTTCACTCCAGTGGTTCATGAAACAGAACCCGGGAAAGTATGTTGATTCCGGCTACGGCTGGGGTCCCCAGACCTATTCCTGCGCGGTGAAGCGTGGCGATCAGGACTACCTCAACTTCGTCAATACGGCGCTGCATGAAGCACTCACCGGTGTCGAGTTCGGAACTTATGCCAAGTCATTTGAGAACTGGTTTGGCGTGAAGCCACCAGAGCCAAAGATCGGATTCCCCTCCGAACTGCGCTGACGCGCCTGTAGGCAGGCGTCCCGCATGGACTACGCGTTCAATTCCGGCGTGATCTGGGCCAACCTGGACAAGTTTCTGTCCGGGTTGGCCCTTGGTCTTGGCCTTGCGTTCGCAGCGCTGCTCGCCGGCACGATCATTGGACTGATCTGCGCCTTCTCCGCCTCCGGCAGTGCAGTGTCCCGCCGCCTTGTCGATATCTATGTGTCTGCATTTCGCAACACCCCGCTGCTTGTCATCATCTTGTTTGCATACTTTGCCCTGCCACAAATTGGCATCCGGCTCGGCAAAATTGAGAGTTTTATCGTCTCCCTCGCCATATACTCCGGGGCCTATCTGACCGAAGTATTTCGGGCGGGTCTTGCTGGCGTTCCCAAGGGCGTGATTGACGCCGGCCGCGCCATTGGCCTGCAACGATTTCAAGTGACAGTGAACGTGATTGCACCAATCATGTTCAGAAACTGCCTTCCATCCTTGGGCACAACGTTCATATCGCTGTTCAAGGATACCTCGCTTGCGGCAGTCATCGCCGTGCCCGAACTCACCTATCAGGCACGCAAGCTCAACACCGAGACTTTTCGCGTCGCCGAGGCCTGGCTAACGGCAAGCCTGCTCTATCTTGGAACATGTCTCATCATCGCCTGGATGCTGCGCTTTGCCGAGCGGCGCTATCCGAAGTTCTGACCGCTCATGGAAAATTTCATTCATGAAATCTGGATTGCGCGATGGGCACTGGCACAGGGCCTGATGATGACGGTGGCAATTTCCGCCGCGTCCATTGTCGCAGGCACTGTGCTCGGCGTCATTTATGGGATCTGCCTGACTTACGGCCCCCTGCCGGTCCGCCTTGCCGCCCGCGCCTTGGTCGATATTCTGCGGGGTATCCCCGTGCTTGTACTGATCCTGGCGGTATTTTATCTGCTCGCCATCGCCGGCATTAATTTCACGGCGGTGGAATCCGGTTTGATCGCTCTGACCCTTTTTTGCGGCGCGCACATGGGCGAAGTGATCCGCGGCGCATTGCAGGCAATCCCTGCTGGTCAAATCGATGCCGGGAAATCAATTGGCCTCACCTTTCCGCGCATTCTCGCCTATGTCCTCCTGCCACAGGCGGCGAGGCTTGTCATACCCGTCTGGATCAACACGGGTGCCGAACTCGTAAAGGCCTCTACCTTGCTGTCCGTCATCGGCACTGGCGAACTTCTGTTTCGAACGCAGGAAATCGTCGGTCGAAATTTCATGACGCTGGAATTTTACGGCCTGTGCGGCATCCTTTTCTTTATCGTCAACTGGTCCATTGAGCGGCTCGGCAAGCTGGCCGGCCGCCACTTTGCCTTGCAGTGAGCACCTCATGACATTGCTATCCATCCATGGCCTTCAGAAGACTTTCGGAAACAATCGCATATTGAAAGGTGTCGATCTCGACGTGGACTCCGGTGAAATCGTTTCGATCATCGGCGCCAGTGGTTCCGGAAAGACTACGCTTTTGCGCTGCGTCAATCTCCTGGAGGAGTTTGATGGAGGCGAAATCATTCTCGAGGGAACCAGTATTGGTTACGTTACTCAGAATGGAAAGCGCCTGCGCAGGCCTGAGCGGGAGCTTGCACGCCAGCGGGCCATGACGGGCATGGTTTTCCAGAGTTTCAATCTCTTTCCCCATTTGACGGCACTGGGCAACGTGACATTGGGGCTTATCAAGGTCCGTGGACTCGGACGCAATGAGGCAAATGACACTGCCATGTCATGGCTCGACCGAGTGGGACTGGCCGACAGGGCCGGACACTATCCCAGCCAACTGTCTGGGGGCCAGCAGCAGCGCGTTGCAATCGCTCGCGCACTTGCGATGCAACCGAAATTGGTTCTGTTGGACGAAATTACATCTGCCCTGGACCCGGAGTTGGTTGGTGAAGTATTGGATGTCATCAGTTCACTTGCGCGCGAGGGAACCACAATGCTCGTTGTGACGCATGAAATGGCGTTTGCGCGGGATGTTTCCAGTCGTGTCGTGTTCATGGACAATGGCCTCATCAACGAACAGGGCACTCCTGAACACATTTTCCGGGACTCAAAGTCACCTCGCCTGCGAGAATTTCTCAGGCGCTTCAACAGCCCGACGACCTAGGAGTGCGAAGAATGGACAACATCACGCGTGTCGGCCCGGCGCCGACCGGACCTGGCGGTCGTGCCCTGCCCTTCACCAAGGCCGTGAAGGCTGGTGACTTCGTCTTTGTCTCGGGACAGGTGCCGATCGGACCTGACGGCGAAATTGTCGATGGGAACATCACAGATCAGACGCGTCAGACCATTGAGAACGTCAAATCAGTGCTCGGTGAACTGGGGCTTGGCTTGCAGGACGTCGTGAAGGCAACCGTCTGGCTGGCAGACACCCGCGATTTTTGGCCATTCAACAAGATTTATCTTGAGTACTTTGGCAAGTCCCTGCCAGCACGGTCCTGTGTCAGGGCCGACATGATGGTCGATTGCAAGATCGAAATTGAGGTCATCGCCTACGCCCCTTCGAAGGCAAGCGGCTGAGGCTCGGTAACACGATTGAGCAACGACCGCGCAGGCGGTCGGACGCCGGCACCGGTCTTGCCACGATGGAGCCAGCGCCCGACAGAACCAAACCCGCGGCCCACGCTAAAGTCTGGTGGTCCTCAGGCGAGTGGCATTGGCAATGACGCTGACCGATGACAACGCCATCGCGGCTGCCGCGATCATCGGCGACAGTAGGATGCCAAACACCGGGTACAGTACGCCTGCGGCAACGGGCACGCCTATCGCGTTGTAGATGAACGCGAAGAACAGGTTCTGGCGGATGTTCGACATGGTAGCACTTGACAGTTTGCGCGCCTTGACGATGCCGCTAAGGTCACCCTTCAGAAGTGTCACACCAGCGCTTTCCATGGCGACATCAGTTCCGGTGCCCATGGCAAGCCCCACATCGGCGGCGGCAAGAGCCGGGGCATCATTGACGCCATCCCCCGCCATCGCCACGATGCGCCCCTGCGATTTGAGTCTCTGGACGATCTCTGCCTTCTGATCGGGAAGGACCTCCGCCTCGGTTTCAGTGATGCCAAGGCGCCGCGCAATCGTTTCCGCCGTGGTGCGATTGTCACCCGTCAGCATGACGATGCGTATGCCCAATTCCCTCATGGCGTCGAGCGCCGCTGGCGTCGTGTCCTTGATGGGATCGGCGATGGCAATGGCCCCGGCCGCCTTTCCATTGATGGCAACAAAGATTGCCGTGGCGCCCCCTCTGCGCATCGCTTCGGCAGCGGTTGCAAGTTCCGATACATCCACGTTCAACTCAGCCAGGAATTTCGCATTGCCAAGTGCAATGCGTTTCCGTTCGGCCATGCCGATCGCTCCCTTGCCGGTGGGTGAGTCAAATCCCATGACCTTGGACAACGGGATCTGGCGAGCCTGCGCCGCCTTGACGATGGCTACGGCAAGAGGATGCTCGCTGGCCTGTTCAACACTTGCTGCAAGTCGCAGTACGTCAGCTTCGTCAAATCCCTCGGCCGTCACGATCGCAGTTACCGCCGGCTTTCCCTCTGTCAGGGTCCCTGTCTTGTCGACCACAATGGTATCAATTTTTTCCATGCGCTCGAGTGACTCGGCATTCTTGATGAGAACGCCTGACTGGGCTCCGCGACCCACACCCACCATGATTGACATGGGCGTCGCGAGTCCCAGCGCGCAGGGGCAGGCAATGATCAGGACGGCAACGGCTGCTACCAGGCCATAGGTCATGCGAGGTTCCGGACCCCATATCGACCATGCTGCAAAGGCCAGGACTGCAACAGCAAGGACAAGGGGCACGAACCAGGACGACACCTGGTCGGCCAGCCTCTGGATCGGCGCCCGGCTACGCTGCGCGTCGGCTACCATCTGGACAATGCGAGCCAGCATCGTGTCACTGCCGACGGCATCCGCAACCATGATGAAACTGCCAGTGGTGTTCACAGTGCCACCGATCAGCTTCGCACCCTGCTCCTTGCTGACGGGCAGCGACTCGCCCGTGACAAGTGATTCATCGAGGGTGGATCTGCCCTCCAGCAGCGTGCCATCAACGGGAACCTTTTCTCCGGGCCTGACGCGCAGGTGGTCGCCGGGCTGGATATGCTCAATGGCGACATCTTCTTCGGCGCCGTCCGCGTGCACGCGCCGCGCCGTCTTTGGCGCAAGTCCCAGCAGAGCCTTGATGGCGCCCGACGTGCGCTCACGCGCCCGCAATTCCAGGACTTGCCCCAAGAGGACCAGAACCGTGATAACCGCAGCCGCCTCGAAATACACGGCAACCGCGCCGTCATGTGCCCGGAACGCCGGCGGGAAAACGCCGGGGAACACCGTGGCACAGACGCTGTAGATCCAGGCAATGCCGGTGCCCATGGCGATGAGCGTGAACATATTGAGATTTCGCGTCACTAACGACTGCCAGCC
>CAZUKI010000006.1:0-4460 GCA_964620785.1 uncultured Aestuariivirga sp. | reverse complement strand
CGGCAACAGCCGGCATTTTCTGACTTTCACCATGGCCGCAACAGTCGTGGGTGTCGCCCTTCGCCTTGCTGCCGTGCCCGCCGCAGCATGAACCCTCCGACTTTCCGCCATGGGCCTGTCCGGCCTGCGAACCCGTGCGATCGTGGTCGTGGCCACCGTGGTCGTGATCGCTGTGGTCATGGCCACTGTGGCCGGAAGGATGTTTGCTATGCTTGGCCATCTTGAACTTTCCCTGCTTGCAGTCTTCAGATGGTTCCCCATATAAACCTTCCAACCATGGGAAGGTCAAGGCCTCTGGAGAACGTCATGAGCAACATGCTGCAGATCGGCGAAGCCTCATTGAAATCGGGCGTTTCTGCCAAGATGATCCGTTACTACGAGCAGATTGGCCTGATCACCCCGCCTGCCCGAAGTGACAGTGGCTACCGCTATTATGCCGAGAGCGACGTCCACCAGCTTCAGTTCGTGCATCGGGCGCGCGACCTCGGCTTCTCCGTTGGCGACATCCGCGAACTCTTGCGCCTCTGGCATGACCGGAAGAGGCCGAGCCGGGAAGTGAAGCAGCTGGCTCTCCAGCATGTCGCGGAAATGGAAGCCCAGATCGAGCGGCTGAAAAGCATGACCCAGACGTTGAGGCATTTGGCGAACGCCTGCGATGGCAACAACCGTCCTCACTGTCCGATCCTGCGCGATCTCTCGGGCAGCAAGGATTGTCATTCCTAGAACTGCTCGCTTAGGAGCCAGGCAATTGACTGATCACATTCTGCTAACGGACTAAGAGTCGCCGCGCCACATCAGATCATCGCGGGCGTACAAGCGCAGATGACCACCGCAGTTGAATTTCCTATGTTGCGGAGTCTGTACGGCTGCCGGCCGATAAGCTGGTAGCCGCCGCCTGATGCCAGCACATGCTTTTGCCCATCAACCTCGACCTCCACCTTCCCGTGGACGACGACGGCGGCAGTCTCTCCATCATGGACCAGAGGTTCCTCACCCGTTCCCGCACCCGGCAAATATCGCTCTATGAAGACCTGGAGCTTCTTGTCTCTGCGCTCGCTCCCCAGCACACGAAGATCGGCAGCTCCGCGCGTGACCACTGCGAGGTCGCCGGCATTGTAGAACAGCACATTCTGCTGTGATGTCGGCAGCGAAAAGAAATCTGCGATGGATATGGGGACAGCCGAAAGAATGCGATGAAGCGACGCCAAAGACGGGGCGTGGGCTTCCTGCTCGATCAGCGAAATCGTTGCATTGGTCACCCCTGCCTTCGTGGCAAGCTGCCGTTGGGTCAGGCCTGCCGCCTCCCTCACTGACCTCAGCCTCGCGCCTACGGCAAGATCGCTGGCATGGTCTCTCGATGTGGGCCTGCCTGCTTTCTTCTTTGCGTGTTTCCGCACCACGTCGGCTACGGACGCCTTGGACGACTTCCTCTTGCTCAATTCGCTCTCCCCAATCACAGCAGATCATTGCGGGACGCAGACACGAACGTCAACTCGTGGAGCAATTCGGCAGCTCATGCCCCCACTTGCTCCGTTAAATCTATTGTGTCATATTATAAAAAAATTAAACAGTAGCAGAATGGGGTAGGTCATGAATGCACTGAGCGAATTCAAGCGCTTGTCTGGAAAACTCTATGTGGATGGCGCTTTTCAGGCCAGCAAGTCAGGCGATTCCTTCGAGATCATCGAGCCCGCCACCGAAGATGTAATTGGGCATGTTGCCGACGCCACCGATGCCGAAGTGGATGACGCCATTGCAGTTGCCGATCGCGCTCGCAAGACCTGGAATGCAATTGATGCCCGCAGTCGCGCGGTAATTCTGCACGACACGGCGGCAATGATTCGGCGCGACAAAGCCCAGTATGCCGAATACCTCACGCGGGAAGAGGGAAAGCCGTTCAAGGAAGCTGTCGACGAAGTTTCTTGGTGCGCCACTGCAATTGACTATTACGCTGAAATTGCCCGCCACGAACAGGGCCGCATTGCTGGCTCGACGGTGCCAGGACAGTTTCATTTCAGCATCAAGGAACCGTTGGGTACGATCGTCATCATCCTGCCCTTCAATTATCCGCTGGTTCTGCTCTGCTGGGAAGCTGCAGCGGCACTCGCAGCCGGAAATGCCGTCATCGTCAAGCCGCACGAGCAGACCAGCGTGACGACACTCAAATTCATGGAGTTGTTTGCCGGTCTGCCTGCTGGCCTTCTTCAAGTTGTAACGGGCGGTGCCCGTGTTGGTCAGCGCCTGATCGCCAGCAGGGACACGCATGGCGTTGCCTATACTGGTTCCGTCGCTGTGGGCCAGGCCGTGGCGCGGACCTGTGCCGAGAGTTTCAAGCCGTGCCTTATCGAGGCTTCCGGCAATGATCCCTTTATCGTCATGCCTTCGGCACCCATGGACAAGGCCGTACGGGGTGCTGCCTTCGCAGCCTATCTCAACTGCGGTCAGGTCTGCACGTCCGCCGAACGCTTCTTTGTCCATCAGGACATCTACGACGAGTTTTCCAGAAGGCTTGCCGAGGAAGCAAAGAAGCTCCGCATCGGAAACGGTCTCGACCTGGTGGATCTGGGGCCGATGGCGACTCGCCGTCAGCGCGAACGTTTCGAGGGGATGATGGCCAAGGCGCGCCAGCAGGGCGCAAAGGTTGCTGCGGGCGGCGGAAGGCCTGCAGGACTCAATCGCGGCTGGTTCGTCGAACCGACGGTACTCACCGAAGTGACGCCCGACATGGAAATCCTCAATGAGGAGCCATTTGGGCCGGTTGCACCGCTCTGCCGCGTTGCGAGTTTTGATGAGGCCATCGCGCTTGCCAATCGCTCCCGCTATGGCCTTGGGGCCAATCTCTACTCTCTCGATACCGATGAGACATTCCGCGCGGTTCGCGAGATCCAGTCAGGCATACTGTGGATCAATGCTCCACTCCTCGACAATGATGCCCTGCCCTTCGGTGGCCGGAAACTTTCTGGAACAGGTCGTCAATTGGGCCCAGAAGGCCTTGCCCAGTTCCAGAACACCAAATTCGTCATGATAGATCCCAAGGCAGACAACCAGGACTTCTGGTGGTTCCCTTATGCCAAGGAAGAAAGCTTCAAGGGAGCCTGATATTCTCCACGGGGAATTTTGAGAGAGCGTGGGAACGATATGAGCGGAACCAAGGACATTCCAGAGCGTGCAGACGTCGTCATCGTCGGGGGAGGCGTGGCTGGTTGCTCGATTGCCTATCACCTGACGAAGATCGGCATAAACGATGTCGTCTTGTGCGAGCGCAAACAACTGACCTGTGGCACGACGTGGCACGCAGCAGGTCTCGTAACCCAGTTGCGCGCCTCGCGCCGCATGACCGAACTTGCGAAGTATACTGGCGAACTGTTTGGCACTCTTGAAGCAGAAACGGGCCAGGCGACAGGCTTCAAGCGCCGTGGCTCCTTGCGTGTGGCAAACACCCCCGCCCGCTATGAAGAACTGGCGCGTGGCGCTTCCATGGGCCGCAATTTTGGTCTTCCCGTCGAACCCGTCAGTCCAGGAGAGATCAAGGAACGCTGGTCGCCCATCAATACGGAAGGGCTGGTTGGAGGTTTCTGGTTTCCACAGGACGGGCAGGTCAATCCAGCCGACGTGACCATGGCCTATGCCAAGGGAGCCCGGATGCGCGGCGCCCGCATACTCGAAAATACACCTGTCACACAGATTCTGGTGGAGCAAGGCCGGGCTACCGGTGTCATGACGGCCAATGGCGCGATCCGCGCCAAGACAGTGGTGATCTGCGGTGGCATGTGGTCCCGCGACCTCGCAGCCCGCATCGGCGTTACCTTGCCGCTACATGCCGCTGAACACTTTTACATCGTGACGGAACCAGTTGACGGCCTGCCACGCGATCTCCCCGTGCTGTTTCTCGGCGACGAATGGACGTACTACAAGGAAGACGCGGGAAAGCTGCTGGTGGGCTTCTTTGAGCCAAATGCCAAGCCCTGGGGCCAAGGCGGCATACCCGAAAGCTTCTCCTTCGACTCGCTACACGAGGACGTTTACCATATTGCCCCCTATCTGGAGACAGCCGCACAAAGGGTGCCCGTCCTCCAGAAGACAGGCATTCAGCTCTTCTTCAATGGACCGGAAAGCTTCACACCTGACGATCGCTATCTCCTCGGCGAGACACCGGAAGTGCGCGGGTTGTTCTGCGCTACCGGCTTCAACTCTGTCGGCATCCTGTCGTCTGGCGGGATAGGCAAGGCGCTCGCGGACTGGATCCGGGATGGGCATCCTCCCATGGAACTGATGGATGTCGATGTCCGCCGGATGCAAAGTTTTCAGGGCAACCGCAAATACCTTGAAACCCGCACGACTGAAACGCTCGGCCTGCTTTTCGACATGCACTGGCCATCCCGGCAGTTTGAAACAGCCCGCGGTGTCAGGCGCAGCCCCTTCCATGATCGCCTGCTCGCAATGGGCGCCTGGATGTCGGA